>CAIPID010000407.1 GCA_903865015.1 uncultured beta proteobacterium
ACTACTGTTTACCTACACCAACCTCGGACAGTTATTTCGCAGCGAAGATGGCGGCGATCACTGGACACGACTGCCGCACGAATTTGGTGAGCTGCGCACACTTTACTGGAGGCCGACTGACTACCCAGCTGACAGGCCTGCGCACTCGATTACGGTACGGCCACCGGTGGTTTAAACCGGGCAAGCCAAATAACTTGTGACAAAGTCCGCCACAAGTCTATATTCGAATGATTAGAAAAAGGAACATAAAATGGACGGATGGAGAGCAAGACTTGGATTTTTACTGCCGCCAGGTAACCCGAACGTAGAACCAGAATTAATTTCAATGCACAAGCCAGGTGTGTCAGTACATTTTGGACGCATGATCGCGCATGGCACGACAGGCTCACATGATGGTCAAGACGCCCGCACGCGTTGCCAACTCGACAACATTGATCAGCCAACCGAAATGCTGGCGCATTTGCGTCCTCAAGTGATTGCTTTAGCGCATACCGCCTCGAGCTATATGCTTGGCGTAAAAGGCGAAGCCGAGCTCACCGCAAGACTCGAAAAGCAATACAACATCCGATTTACCTCAGCCTTCGCAAGTGTGATTGCAGCGATGCATAAACTGGGTGTAAAAAAAGTAGCTTTAGGCACACCTTATGCCGAAGCACAGACCTTGCAAGGCAAAGCAGCACTTGAGAGTTACGGCATGACCGTCGTCAATTACACACGACTGGAAAACGTACGCAACATTTACGAAGAAACGCCGGAGCGAGCGTATGCTCTGGCTTGCTCTGCCAATACGCCAGAAGCCGAAGTCATTTTCCTCAGCGGCGTGGGTATGCCAACGATCGATGTCCTGGAGGCGCTTGAGCAAGACCTCAAAAAACCTGTGATCTCCAGCGTTGCCGCCATGATGTGGAATTGTCTGCAGATTGCCGGCGTCGATCCAACAATAAAAGGTTATGGACGTTTGTTAGATCCCAAGTGATCATACGAGACCTTAGATAGCTACTTAACGGGATTGCTCATGAATGCAACCGACCCAGCACTGATGCAATACATCGCTGCCCAACAAGCAGTCACCCAGCCAGCCAAACGACCTGACTATGGTGACCGCGTGCGGCTCGGCATGATCTTGCCCAATCGCAACATCGTTGCAGAAAACGACGCGCAAGCAATCTTGCCGGCGGGCGTATCGATCCACACCACGCGCTTAAAGCTGCATGGCACCACTGCCGAGGATATCCTGGGCATGAGCGCAGGCGCTGAATCTGCCGCCAAACTCCTGGGCCCCGCACCGATCGATCTGATTGTGTTTCATTGCACGGCAGTATCAACGCATGATCCACTGATGGGTGATGCGCTCGTCAAGCGTATCGAGGATGCCTCAGGTAAACCTGCGATGGCGACCTCGCAAGCGCTGGCTGCTGCGTTTAAAACACTAGATGCTAAACGCATCGTCATGCTGACTCCCTACCAGCAATCGGTTAACGATGCGGAGGTGCGCTTTTGCGCGCATCATGGCGTCGAGGTTTTGCATGAGGTGGGTCTCCAGCTGCCAGCCAATGTATCGACTGCATCGATCTCTGAACAAGAGTGGTTTGATCGCGCCGTCGCGATGAAAAACCCAGACGCGGATGCTTATTTCCTGAGCTGCACCAACATTAAATGCATATCAGTGATCGCGGCACTTGAGCATGTTTTAGAAGCGCCCGTCATCACCAGTAATCAAGCGATGTTGTGGCATGCTTTGCGCAAATGCAAAGTCCTCGACAAAATCAGCGGTTACGGTGAGTTGCTGCAATATCATTAATTGCCTGAACCTTCTTCACATAAAAATTAAATATCCGGAGCACCTTTTGAGCCAAAGCACCCCCACAACACGCGAACCGAGATTCCCAATCATCCCGCCCGAGCAAATGACGGCACGCCAGACCGAGGTCGCTGCAGCGATTGCGGGCGGCCCCCGCGGTGGTATTCGAGGCCCATTTTTAGCTCTCATACATCACCCCGATTTAGCCGATAGGGTACAAAGCCTGGGTGAGCATCTGCGTTACGGCGCAAAGATCTCGCTCGCCAATATCGAATTTGTCGTGCTGATCGTGGCACGTCACATGAATTGCCAGTACGAATGGTTTGCACATTCCCGTATTGCGCGCACAACGACGGATCTACCTGAGGCCATTATCAGTGCCCTGCAAGTCGGCCAGACACCGACCAATCTGACCGATGACCAATCGGCGCTCTACACATTCTGTAAAGAGCAGATCGCACACGGCCAGGCGAGCGACGCGACCTATGACGCGGCCTTCAAGCATTTCGGACGCGACGGCATTCTCGACATCATCGCCATCATCGGTTACTACAGCATGATCGCCATGGTGCTCAACACCTCGCAGATTCCACTGCCCGAAGGCACAGAACCTCCTCTCAAACCTATTCAGAAATAATTGCAGACCATGACGCTTGATCACACTCCCCGCCACGCACCAGGCAAACCATTACACATTGGTCTGATGGTGCCGATCAATAACACCACCATGGAAGGCGAAATGCTGGGCTGGTTGCCAGAGGGCTCGACCTGCAAGACCCTTCGCATCCCACGCGGCAAAGGTTTATTGACCGAAGAAACGCTGCCCGCCTATCGCGACGCTGCAATTGAGCTCGCCAAGCAGTTCAACGAAACGCCGCTCGACGTGATCGCTTACGGCTGCACGGCTGCAGGCTTTATCCTTGGACCAAAAGGCGATGCAGATATTGCCAAGAGTCTGGCCGAAACAACGGGACTCCCTGTCGTCACCACAGCGCGCTCCATGATGCTGGCACTGCAAGAGTTAGGTGCCAACAATATTTCTCTGCTGACGCCTTATCAGGATGAT
>CAIPID010000408.1 GCA_903865015.1 uncultured beta proteobacterium
GCTTCAACATCGCCACCCTCAAAGAGGAATTTTTCCATCTGTTCTTTCAGGTATTTGCGCGCGCGGGTGTCGGCCAGATTGAGGCGATTTTCATTGACCAGACGGGTCTGGATGGCCATCCATTCTTCCCAGGCCTCTTTAGAGATGCTCTGCCAGATTTTGGTGCCTACTTCGCCAGGATAGGGAGGGAAGTCTAGTCCGGGGGCTTCTTTGTTAAGCTTTACACACTGTACGGTACGGCTCATTATTAATCCTGCTTATATTGGTGATGATGTCATTGTAGGGGAGCTTGATGCAAAATATGCCTCAAGACCCTGTCGCTTATAGGCGTTTTATAAATACCAGACTATTTCTGGAGCGGTTGTAATGTGCTTGCTTTTCTTTGGGCAGATCAGCGACGCCGCCCTGAACAAATCCGCGCTTGATAAACCAGTGCGAAGTGCGGGTCGTTAGAACAAACAAGCGTTTTGCACCATGCGCGCGGGCACGTGACTCCATGTGGCGCAATAAAATTTCGCCTTCGCCAGTACCTTGCCACTCTGGGTGGACGATCAGACAGCCCATTTCGGCCATCTGGTCTTGAGGGAAGTCATGTAGCGTGGCGCATCCATAAATCACGCCGTCGTGCTCGAGTACCGTGAAATTCTCCACATCACGCTCGATAATCGCGCGACCACGGGTCACGAGTGTGCCATCTTGCTCCAAAGGCTCGATCAACTGCAAAATCGCACCGACGTCGTCAATGGTCGCGGGTCGCAAATCGTCTAGCGTATCCTCGACCACCATCGTGCCCACTCCGTCGTGGGTAAAAATCTCAAGTAACACCACACCGTCAAGCGTAAACGGTATCAAATGCGCACGCGTGACGCCTCGTTTGACCGCTCGCGAGGCAAAGTGCAGATAAAAAGCCGTATCGGGATCGAGCTCGCCGTTAGCCAATAATGCATCCGCATCCAGGCGGGCAAGCTCAGTATCAACTGTGCCGTCAGGAGAAATCACGCCCGGTGTTTCGGTCAGGAAAATGAGTTTTTCAGCTCGTAAACCTGTGGCAACACTAGTGGCGAGCTCTTCCATGGAGAGGTTGAACGCCTCACCTGTGGGTGAAAAGCCAAGGGGCGAAAGTAAAACGATCGAGCCGCGCTCAATGGCGTTACGCAACGCATCGATATCGACCTTGCGGACCTGACCCGTGTGTTTGTAGTCAACACCATCAATGATGCCGGTTGGGCGTGCGGTCACGAAATTGCCTGAGATCACGCGAATCTGTGCGTGCGACATCGGCGTATTGGGCAGTCCCTGACTGAAGGCGGCTTCAATATCGAGGCGGATTTCACCTGCAGCCTCTTTTGCGCACTCTAGCGCATCAGCATCCATAGGCGAGCGGCCGCGGTCAAACTGCTGATGAAAACCTTTGAGTCGCAATTGCTCGTTGACCTGTGGGCGTGAGCCGTGAACCAGAACAAGTTTGATGCCAAGCGCTGAGAGCAGAGATAAATCCTGGACAAGCGTATTCAGGACATTTGCTTGAACGAGCTCGCCACCGAAGGCCACCACAAAGGTCTTGCCCCGGAACGCGTGCACATAGGGCGCAACCTCTCTAAACCAGCGAACGAACTGGGCGGCTGCAAATTCAGGGGCTTCCTGGGCGGATACGGTGTCTGGTTCCTGATTATCTTGCATGGCGTGTTGCGTCTGAGGCCTTATGAGATGCTTAAAAGTAAACGGCTATTTGCCTTTAGTTTTTGCTTAAAGGCAATGGCGAATAAACGAGCGTGAATTAAATTTTATAATGGTCCGTTCACCGGATCAGAAAATATGCCCGAATCAAAGCCCTTGGCGGGTAATACGTCCCAAAGCGTTGTCAATTCCCCACGTCAGCCCCCCAAAATCACTTATCCAGAGGATTTGCCGGTCTCTGCACGCCGCGATGAGATAGCCCGGGCGATTGCCTCGCATCAGGTCATTATCGTCAGTGGCGAGACCGGTTCAGGAAAAACCACGCAATTACCCAAGATCTGTCTGGAGCTCGGCCGGGGCTTGAGCAAGATGATCGGACATACTCAGCCCAGACGTATTGCCGCAAGCTCTGTGGCCCGACGCATTGCGGATGAATTGAAAACCACGCTGGGCGAGTGGGTCGGTTATCAGGTCCGTTTTCAGGACCGCAGTAGTGCGATGACCTCGATCAAACTCATGACCGACGGTATTTTGCTGGCCGAGTCACAACGCGATCCGATGCTCAGGCGCTATGACACCATCATCATTGATGAGGCGCACGAACGCAGTCTGAATATTGATTTCTTATTAGGGTATCTGCGGCAACTCTTGCCGCGACGCCCGGATTTAAAACTCATCATCACATCCGCCACGATTGATGCCAAACGTTTTGCTGAGCATTTCGCAGATGCACAAGGCAAGCCTGTTCCGGTGATCGAGGTCTCTGGGCGGTTATACCCGGTCGAAATTCGCTATCGCCCGGTGCAGGATCCCGAGGCGCAGGCTACAGCACAGGCCGCAGGCACCAATACCGCATTATCTGATCGTAGTCTGGCGCGTGACGAGGAGCGCGATCTGATCAATGCTTTAGTGGACGCTGTCGATGAGTGCGCACGTGTGGGCCCGGGTGACATTCTGGTATTCCTGCCAGGCGAGCGCGAGATTCGTGAGGCAGCAGAGTCTCTGCGCAAACATCACCCACCTGGCACGCAGGTGTTGCCGCTCTACGCACGGTTATCCCAGGCAGAACAAGAAGAAATTTTCAGGCCGCAAACGAGCGCACGCAGGATTGTGCTGGCGACGAACGTGGCTGAGACCTCCCTGACGGTCCCCGGCATTCGTTTTGTCATTGATAGCGGTCTGGCGCGTGTTAAACGCTATTCGTGGCGCAACAAAGTCGAGCAGCTCAGGATTGAGCCAGTTAGCCAGGCGTCTGCGAATCAACGGGCAGGGCGTTGCGGCCGACTCGGGCCGGGTGTCTGCATCCGGCTTTACAGCGAGCAGGATTTTAAAGATCGGACGGCCTTTACCGATCCGGAAATCCTGCGCTCATCTCTGGCCAGCGTGATTCTGCGCATGAAAGCGCTTAAGCTCGATGAGATAGAAACCTTTCCTTTTGTCGATCCGCCCTCGGGTCGGGCGATTGCCGATGGGTATCATTTGCTCCAAGAGCTGGGGGCGATCGATCCCGAGTCGAGCGAGCCTGGCGCGCTGACCGCTACGGGTCGTGCGCTCGCCAAACTACCGGTTGATCCACGCATCGGTCGCATGATTCTGGCGGCAAAGGATCAGCAGTGCATGACTGAAATGCTGATCATTGCAGCGGCTTTGTCGGTGCAGGACCCGCGTGACCGGCCCATGCAGGCGCGCGAGGCCGCGGAGCTTGCCCATGCTAAATTCGCCGACGATAAGTCTGAATTTATTTCCTATATCAAGCTCTGGCGCTGGTACCACGAGCAAGTGGCGCACAAGGCCTCTCAGCGCAAACTCGTCGGGCAATTGCGCCAGCAGTTTTTGTCGCCCGTCAGATTGCGCGAGTGGCACGATATCCACAGGCAACTCCATGAGTTGGTCGGTGAGCTCGGCTGGCGCCTGAATACGACCGATGCAACCTTTGAGCAATTGCATCTGGCCTTGATGTCGGGTCTGCTGGGTAATTTAGGCTTGAAATCCGAAGAGTCGGGTAATTACCTCGGTGCGCGAGATATCAAATTCTGGATTCATCCGGGCTCGCGCATGCTTAAAAAAGCAGGAAAATGGATCATGGCCGCCGAGTTGGTGGACACCAGTAAAGTTTATGCACGCTGTGTTGCGAAAATAGATCCCGTGTGGATTGAGCGGGTCGCCAAACACCTGATCCGCAAAAACTGGTCAGATCCCCGCTGGGAAAAAAAGCTAGGTCAGGTCGTTGCCAATGAAAAGGGCACCCTTTATGGTTTAAATATCTATTCAGGGCGACGCATACACTACGGCCCGCTCGCTCCAGCGCAGGCGCGTGAGATTTTTATTCTCCAAGCCCTGGTGCCTGGCGAGATCGATACCAAATTGCCTTTTGTCGCGCATAACCGCAAGCTGATTGCGCAAATCGAACACCTTGAACATCAGGCCAGGCGTCCGGATATTCTGGTGGACGACAGTCTGATTCAGGCTTTTTACGACCAACACTTGCCGCCAGAGATCTATCAGACGGCGACACTTGAACACTGGTACAAAGGTTTGTCCAAGGATCAGGCGCAGGCCTTGATGCTGACGCGTGACGCACTGATGCGTCATGAGGCCGCAGGCGTCACAACGGACGTTTTCCCCAAAACACTAGAATGGCAAGGCGTGCGGTTGGCGGTGGATTATCACTTTGAACCTGGTTCACCTAAAGACGGTGTCACGGTGACGGTGCCCTTGTATTTCCTGAATCAGATGGAAGCGGCCCGCTGCGAATGGTTGGTACCTGGCATGGTCAAAGAAAAAGTCCAGTTACTGATCAAATCTTTGCCACAAAAATTACGACGTCATTGCGTGCCCTTGCCAGACTATGCTGCAGGCTTTTATCAGCGGTGGTTTGACAAGTTAGGCGCCCCACCGGGCAGTCTGGTGGATGCGATCATTCAGGATATGTGGACGGTGCTCAAGATCCGTCCACTGGTGGGGGATTTTAAGCTGGAAACTCTGCCTGCGCATTTGTTTATGTCCTTTAAGGTTATTGACGAACACGGTCGCATGCTGAGCGCTGGGCGCAATCTTGCACAAATAAAGGCTGAGCTCGGAAAGCAGGCGCAGGCGACTTTCCAGCAACTAGCCGGCCGCGACCAGGAGGTAGCAAGCGCGCTCGCGCACGACGAGATCACAGCCTGGAGTTTTGGGACGTTGCCAGAGCTCATGGAGATCAAGCGTAAAAATTTAAGCGTGATCGGCTATCCGGCTTTGATTGATCAGGGGACACATTGCACCCTGGATGTCTTTGATGAAACACATACTGCCGAGCTTGCGCATCACAAAGGTTTACGTCGGCTGTTCCGTATCGCGCTTAAAGATCAGGTCAAGTTCCTCGAGAAAAACATTCACGATATGACCAAGCTAGGCATGTTGTATCTGCCTTTGGGGACACAGGAAAAACTGCGCGATCAGATCATCGATTGCGCGCTCGATCGCGCTTGTCTGTATCAACCTTGGCCCAAGGATGCGCAGATGTTCGAGGCGCGACGCCAGGAAGGCAAAGCCAAGCTCGGTCTGCTTGCGCAAGAGGTCGCACGTCTGGCTGGTACGATCCTGACGGAATGGAATGCAGTGACACGCAAAATGCCGCAGGCAAAGCCGCACGCGACCACCTATCAGGATATGCAGCAACAAATTGGCCTGCTGGTCGCGGCTAATTTCATCACTGACATTGCTGACGCACAACTCACCCATTTGCCACGTTATTTAAAAGCTGCGCAGGCGCGTATTGAAAAATTGCGCACAGACCCAGCGCGTGATGCCCGACTGATGGCGGAGATGACACCGTTGCTGACGCAATATGCGCGCGCACGCGCGGCACTCAAAGGCGCACCGGACTCAAAGCTGGATGAATTCAGATGGTTGCTGGAGGAACTCCGGGTGGCGTTGTTTGCGCAAGAATTGCGCACGCCAACCCCGGTTTCCGTCAAGCGGCTGCAAAAAGCCTGGGAGGCTATGCAGCGCTAAGTTTACCAAGTAATAAACAGATAAATCGCCAGGGCAATTAACCCGAACTTTGTTGCTTTGTAAGCCGTCCGGTTTGCTTTTTTGAATGCGCGGCGCTTTTGATCCAGTAACCAGTGGTAATGGGTCAGTTGATTGATAAACCCAGTCTGGTCTGCCTCGGAGTTGGGTGAGCTGGCCGCTGACATCGCGACTTTGCCAAACCAGTGGTTAAAACTCTCTGCCCAGCCCCAAAGCAATGGGCGCTCGACATCGCAAAACAGGATGATGCGGTTTTTATCACTACGGTTATAGGCGTCATGCACGTAAGTTTCATCAAAAATTACGCCCTGACCATCTCGCCAGCTGTGACGGATGCCATCGACATCGATGTAGCACTTATCATCATTTGGTGTCGATAGACCGAGGTGATAGCGCAATGATCCGGCAAAAGGATCTCGGTGCGGGTTGAGCTGTCCGCCAGGTGGTAACTCTGCGAACATGGCCGCTTTGACACTTGGAATTTGGTTGAGCAAGGCGACCGTATTGGGGCAGAGTGCTTCGGAAGACGGGTGTTTGGCGTCATACCATTTCAAATAAAAGCGTTTCCAGCCGTATTTGAAAAAAGAATTAAACCCGATGTCGTTGTGCAATTCCGGAGCCTTAATTTCTCTTAGTTTTGAGAGGTTCAAGGCTTCGTCACGGATGATTTCCCAATTGTCCTCGAGCAGTTTGAGCTCAGGCATCGTATCGTTGGGGATATAGGGCGTCGTTGGGACCTTGGAGGTCAGGATCATGAATGCGTTGATGGGCGCCAGCAAAATCGAGTGATCCAGCATCTGCCGACCCAAAGGCAGCCGGACACGCCCTCTAAAGTGAGCAAACAGGATCGCGGCAAGCCATATCCCTAATACAAACCATTTCATGATGTTTCCCTGTGTAAAGCACTCTTGAACTACCTACTGACTCTATCTTAGTCCTTTACGGGGCTGGTCGACAAAAGTCGGTCGGGTTCAGGCCTAAATAGGTACAATCCATGGATGTCAGAATCTGTAAAAAATCAGCCCTTTGTCCACCTGCGTGTTCACTCCGAATTTTCGGTTGTGGACGGAACCGTTCGCATCCCCGAATTGATCGCGCGTACAGTCGCTCATGGTCAGCCAGCCGTTGCGCTGACCGATCTTTCAAACGTGTTTGCCCTGATCAAGTTTTATAAAGGCGCGCGTGCCGCGGGGGTTAAGCCGATCGCAGGCTGCGATGTCTGGATATCGAACGATGAAGATCGCGACAAACCAACCCGCATTTTGCTGTTGGTCGCCAATCGTGTGGGCTATCTGGCGCTTTGCGAGCTGCTGACCCGAGCCTGGCTGACTAACGGTCACCGTGGACGTGCGGAGATGCGGCGCGAGTGGTTGCAAGGCATCGAGGGCTTGATTGTGCTTTCCGGAGCACGCGGGGGCGACGTAGGCCAGGCACTGATGGCTGGTAATCCCGAAATGGCTCAAACCTTGGCAAAAAAATGGCAAGAGGACTTTCCGGGTTCTTTTTATATCGAATTGCAGCGTACGCAAGCTGAGGCCGATCAGGCTTATGTGCATGCTGCACTAGCGTTAGCTGCCGAGTGTGGGCTGCCTGTTGTGGCGACCCACCCAGTACAGTTCCTTGATCGTAGTGATTTCAGGGCCCATGAGGCGCGTGTTTGTATCTCCGAGGGGGAAATCCTCACTAACCCGCGTCGACCAAAATGGTTTACCGAAGATCAGTATCTGCGCACTTCCGAAGACATGGCGGAGCTGTTTAAAGACGTTCCTTCAGCCTTAGCTAATACTGTGGCGATTGCGCAGCGCTGTAATCTGGTGCTTGAGCTTGGTCAGCCGCAGTTACCTAATTTCCCGACGCCCGAGGGCGTCACCCTTGATGACTATCTGATTCAGTTGTCTCAGGAGGGTCTGGAGCGGCGGATGCAGCAGTTGTTTGCTGATCCGCAGGTCAGAGAGGCTAACCGCGCACTGTATAACGATCGCCTGATGCTGGAATGTAAAACCATTATCCAGATGGGATTCCCGGGCTACTTTTTGATCGTTCAGGACTTTATTAACTGGGGCAAGAATAATGGCGTGCCTGTCGGCCCAGGGCGAGGCTCAGGTGCGGGCTCACTGGTCGCTTACTCATTAGGCATTACCGATCTTGATCCAATCAAGTACGACTTGCTGTTCGAGCGATTCTTAAATCCTGAACGCGTCTCCATGCCTGACTTCGATATTGATTTTTGTCAGGACAATCGCGAACGCGTGATTGAGTACGTCAAGACTAAGTATGGCCGGGGTGCTGTCAGTCAGATCGCGACCTTCGGCACGCTGGGCGCCAAAGCGGTCGTGCGCGATGCCGGCCGTGTGCTGGATATGCCTTACATGCTGTGTGACGGATTATCCAAGCTGATTCCGATGAATCCGGCGGACCCCTGGACACTGGATCGTGCACTTAAAGACGAGCCGACATTTAAAGAACGCTACGAAAACGAAGAAGAAGTCCGCGCGCTCATTGACCTCGCGCGTCCGCTTGAGGGCCTGACACGTAACGTGGGCATGCATGCCGGTGGTGTGTTGATTGCACCGGGCAAGCTGACTGATTTTTGTCCGCTTTACTGCCAGCCTGGCAATGAGGAAATTGCGGTTTCGCAGTTTGACAAGGACGACGTCGAGGCCGCTGGTCTGGTTAAATTCGACTTTCTGGGTTTGCGGAACCTGACTATTCTGGATTGGGCCGTGCGTTTTGTGCGTGCAAATAATCCCGAGAAACGCGAATTCGACATCATGAGCCTGCCGCTCGATGATCCAGCTACTTATCAGATCCTCTGTGAGGCGAACACGACGGCTGTTTTTCAGCTCGAATCGCGTGGCATGAAGGAGCTACTTAAAAAGCTCAAACCCAACACGTTTGAAGACATCATCGCTGTGTTGGCGCTGTTCCGTCCCGGCCCGCTTGAATCCGGCATGGTTGATGATTTTGTGAATCGTAAACACGGACGTGCGAGCGTAGATTATTTCCACCCTGATCTTGAGAACACGCTGAAAAGCACCTATGGTGTGATCGTGTATCAAGAGCAGGTGATGCTGATTTCGCAGATTTTCGGTGGCTATTCTTTAGGTGGCGCCGATCTGTTGCGTCGCGCCATGGGTAAAAAGAAACCCGAAGAAATGGCTGAGCACCGTGTCTTGTTTGAACAAGGCGCACTCAAAAAAGGTTATGACCCTAAGGTTGCGGTCAAACTCTTCGATCTGATGGAGTTATTTGCTGGCTACGGTTTTAACAAGTCGCACTCCGCAGCTTATGCGCTGATTTCCTATCAGACAGCCTGGCTCAAAGCCCATCATCCTGCTGAGTTTCTGGCGGCGACATTGTCCTCCGATATGGACGACACGGGCAAGATGCAGATTTTCTGGCGTGATTGTCTGCTCAACGGCATCAAGGTTTTACCGCCTGATGTGAATGCGTCGGGCTATCGCTTTGAGCCGGTCGCCGATGAGTACACATCCAAGGGTAAGCCTCCGCGCACCATTCGTTACGGGATGGGGGCGGTCAAGGGCACAGGGCAGGGCGCAGTCGAAGAAATCGTCCGCGCCCGCCAGAGCGGCCCTTACACCAGCCTGTTTGATTTCTGTCGCCGCATTGATCGTCACTCCGTCAATCGTCGCAGCATTGAGGCGTTGATTCGTGCCGGTGCTTTTGATTCGATCGAGCCCAATCGCGCCGCGTTGATTGCTTCGCTGCCGACGGCCGTTGAGGCAGCGGACCAGGCTGAGCGCAGTGCGAATCAGGTTTCGCTCTTCGGTGACGACAGTGATGAGGTGGTCGCAGTCGAGTTAGCTAAAGTCCCCGCATGGGATTTACGCACCCGGTTATCCGAAGAAAAACTCGCGCTTGGATTTTTCTTTAGCGGTCATTTGTTTGATGCCTGGCGTGATGAGGTGAGGCAGTTTGTCAGCAAGCCGCTCTCCCGTGTTGAGCCTTCGAGGGATTTGCAGTGGATCGCAGGGGTGATTTCGTCCACGCGAACCATGATGGGACGGCGCGGCAAAATGTTGTTCGTGACACTGGATGATGGTTCGGCTCAGCTAGAGATCGCCGTCTATGCAGAGATGATCGATCAACACCGTAATCGTTTGCGCGAAGATCAGCTCCTGATCGTCCAGGCCAAAATCACCAATGATGAGTATTCGGGTGGTTTGCGTGTCGCGGCGGAAAGCATTTTTGATTTACAACTCGCACGCGAGGCGCGCGCGCGCAGCTTGCGCATTCGCCTCAATGGCAATGCCGACGCTGTAGTGCTCAAACGTATGCTCAACCCTTATCGTGCTGCGCCTGAAAATGGTTTCCCGGGTACGCCGGTTGAACTTGTCTACGAAAGTAAACAAGCAGCATGTACTGTTAGGCTTGGTGAGTCATGGCGCGTGCGTTTGCCTGATGATCTGGTGACACAGCTCTCGACCTGGGTTGCACCGACTGACATCGAAGTGACGTATTGATGCCAGCATCCATCTCAAACCTTAAGCCTCTGCGAATCATTCACTCCGAAGCCGCCACAAACTTTGGCGGTCAGGAGTTTCGGATATTCAAAGAAATGGTTGCGATGCGCGAGCAGGGTCACCATATGGAGGCTATTTGCCAGCCGGATGCGTTGCTGACGCAGCGGCTTAAAGATGCTGGTTTTGTTGTGCACACGATGTATATGGATGGTTTTTTTAATATCGTTTCAGGTATTTTTAAAATCTGGCGAATTTTGCGTCAGGGTAAATTTGATGTGATAAATACTCACAGCCGTCAGGACACCATTATTGCCGCACCTGCTGGCAGACTCGCTGGTACACCTTTGATTGTGCGCACCCGCCATTTGTCGAGCAAAGTGAATTCTCTTTTGTCCTACACCTGGCTGCCGCATTGCGTGACAACTGTAAGTGATTACGTACGTAATCACTTGATCGAAAAAGGTGTTGCCCCTGGTCGTGTAGAAACAATTTATTCTCCTTTGGTATTACCCGATCGCGTTGAGCATTCAAGCTTGCGTGAGGAGCTGGGGCTCAAGGAGAGCGACATGATTGTGGGGTGCGTGGCGGTTATGCGTCCTAATAAAGGTCATCGCGATTTGATCGATGCGATCGTACCGCTCATGAAAACCCGAGATAACTTGCATCTGGTGATTGTTGGAGGCGGTTCGCCCGTATATGAACAAGTTCAGGCTTACATACAGCAGCTGGGAATGGAGTCTCGCATCCATTTGCTCGGTATCCGTCGTGATATTGCCAATTTGATGTCGGGATTTGATGTGTTTGCTTTGGCGACCAAAGAAGAAGCCAGTGGCACCGTATTCCTTGAGGCTGCAACCTGCGGCGTGCCCATTGTCTCCAATAACGTCGGGGGCGTCCCGGAGGTCGTTGCACGCGATCAGAATTGTTTGCTGGTTGAGTTGGGAGATACCGAGGGTTTTAAAAACGCCTTGGCTCGTCTGATTGATGATCCGGCATTACGCTTAAAATTAGGTCAGTATGGTGTTGAATTGACGGGGCTTGAAGGCAAATTTTCAACAGCGACACTTGTTAAACGAACCGAGTCTGTTTATAGACGCTGGATCAGTGAGTTGAATGAATAATGAAATCTGCGCACTGTGTTCCCGTACTGATGTATCACCACGTGTCTCCCTCGGCCGGGATGATCACGACGTCTCCGCGTAACTTTGAGCGTCAGATTGCGGGCTATGCGCGTGATGGTTATCAGTCCTTAACGGCCGAGGAGTTCGCAGGTTTTCTTGAGGGTAAACCTGTGCCAGAGAAATCCGTCCTGATTACGTTTGACGACGGATATCTCGATAACTGGGTCTACGCACACCCAGTACTCAAAAAATACGGCATGCATGCGGCCATGTTCCTAGTGACCGGCATCATTGGCGAGGGGCCCGCACGGCCGGTCAACGGCGATGGTGTTGCCCTGCCTGAGATCGCCGAACATAAGCAATCCAAAGTGATGGTGGCCGCAGGCAATACCGACCCAGTGATGTTGCGCTGGAGCGAGGTGCATGCGATGCGGGAGGCCGGGACCTTTGAATTCCATAGTCATACGCATACCCATACGCGCTGGGACTTAACTGCACCCGATCGCACCGAGTGCGTGAGCCGGATGCGTCAAGAGTTTGCGGACTCGCGCGCGACTTTGCAAGAAAAACTCGGTGCCGTATCGGATCATTTTTGCTGGCCGCAAGGCTATTTTGACGATGAATATATTGCGCTCGCACGTGAGGCTGGTTTTAAATATCTGCACACGACGATCGCGCATGGTCAAAACCTCGCAGGAGGCGATCCTTCCTGTATTTACAGATTTGCAGTTCGTAACAGAGGTTACGCCTGGCTTTGGCAGCGTACGCATTTAGCGGCGCATCCCGTTATTGGACCGCTCTACAACAGATGGAAATCATGGAAAAAATCCATGCGCAAGAAAGCC
>CAIPID010000409.1 GCA_903865015.1 uncultured beta proteobacterium
ATTCCATGGCCGTAAAGATAGGCAAGCGAAGCACTGGAAGTGTTCTGCGGAATGCCAACACTTTCCATAATTGAGCGGGTGTAAAACACCGCACCTAATTCTTGTTTGTTTATGTACTCGAAAACTCTTTGAAGATCGGATTTTTGGCCGCGATTGCGGAATCTGTAAGACATGTTTGCCTCCATTTACCATTTAAGAAATTCTTTATGCCTCGGGGCTGCAGAAAAGAAAAGTGTTTTATTCAGTTTCATCGATGAAATCTAGCATTTTGCGGAACTCGTCCAGCGTTAAATCTGATATCGACTTTTTATCCTGCAAATTTTTCAGGATTTTTGCATCTGGGGATTTGCTTGCTATGAGGTCGAAATAAGTTACGGAGCCTGTTGTGCCATCACGCCATGTGCGACCTTCGCTCTGCCAACGCGCCAAAGAGTTGAAGCTATTGGAGTAGTAGATATTCGTTTGACACAATCCTTGTAGGTTCAATCCTGTGCCAGCAGCCTCCGGCGAGGCGACCAAAAAACGAATGGGAGAGTTAGGGTCCATGAATTGGACTTTGGCTTTCTCGCGTTCAGCCTCGGTTGTCTTGCCGTAATAATGCACAGCTTCAGGCCGGAGAGCGTTGTAAACATTCTCCACATCTTTGTTAAACCGACACCAGATGATGATTTTGCCGGACCGCTGCTCGATGATCGACATCAACTCATCAATCCTAGGGTTGGGAAGCTCTTTGAACGAGCCATCGTCCATCGGCAAATAGCCGCAACTGATCTGCTGGAGCTTCGTCAGGAGGCTCGCTGCATTGTTGACGGAGGCGGTCGATTTGTCGTCGGTCTGGGTGTAGAACTGCTGGCGCAGATCTTTCATCAGCTTCTTTTGTTCATCGTTCAGCGAGAACTGACGAGTGATGTAAACCTTTGGCGGCAGGTCAAGGGCCTCTTCAGAGGTGATGCGGAAAATGTGAGGGTCAATTTTGCCATACAGCTTGTCAAGGTTTTTGTAGCCAGTTATTAAAGGGCCAAAGTCGGTCTGCCGGACATGGCAATATTCATTCCGGAAAGTCGTCATATATTTGTGGCCGAGAATTGCCCCATTAAGATACTTGAACTGGGAAAAAAGATCAATGACGTTCTTGGCGATAGGTGTTCCGGTCATGATCATGCGGTATTTAGACAGATTGCCAAAAGCTATTGCATTCTTTGTCCGGCGAGCGGAGATGTTTTTGATGTCTTGGCTCTCGTCAACAATCATAAAGCACTTGTTGCGTGCAGCCTTGATGAATTGCATAATTCGCTCTTCGCCACCTTTTGTAATCAAAGCATCAATATTGATGGCAAAGATCTTCAGTCCATTGAAGCGCAAAAGATCTTCAAATTGACGGTCTGCTTTCTTCGTTTTGCCATACACAATGGCTTTGTATGGCACCACCTCGCTCATGTGTTTGGGGATCTCTTCGCTAACCCACTGCCTATGGACGCCATTTTTGGCGACAAGCAGAACGTGGTCGGTTTGGTTTGCGCACCAACGCTGCCCCATGAGCGCGATTGCTGTCCAGCTTTTGCCTGTGCCTACATCCATGAACAACCCGCACTCGGTCAGCTTGGAGATCTTCTCCAGAGCCAATTTCTGGTGGGCACGGGGCTGTGTTTTGAATTGGAATGTAGGCCTGTCGGTCGGAAGATCAAAAAGCTGGCCCTCGACCAAATTTTCGGCCTCTTTGGAGTCGTCGTTTTCCACAACGCAGTCCGGAAATACCTGCCGCCAAACTTCAAGGTTGTAAGGTGTGTTCTCGAAGGAAAAGGTCCGATTGGTTCCCCAACGCTTTGCACCCTCAAGACGGTTCAATGCCTGCATCATGCGGGAATTGTAGGTCGAGGTTGTCCGGATCATTCGGCCATCAATCTTTACGTTCACTGGACACCTTTTTGGCGTGTTCGATTAAATCAAAGAAGCTCTTGGCTCCCAAAGGAACCCAATCAGGGCAAGCCAAGCCTCCCCATGCGCCTTTGAAGCGAGGATTCTGCCAATCAATGCACATGCACTTCTCGAGTTTGCAGTTGCCGTAGTTG
>CAIPID010000410.1 GCA_903865015.1 uncultured beta proteobacterium
CATGGCAAGAACTTTTCCAGTGATTACTGGGCGCCAGTCATCGCGGGACTTTCGCAGGCAGGTTATCGCGTCATTGCGCCAGACCAAATTGGTTTTGGAAAATCATCCAAGCCCGATGTCAAATATGGTTTTGATGAGTTAGCCAGCACAACCAAGCAATTGCTCAATAAACTGGGGGTCAATAAAGTCGCTGTTGTCGCGAATTCGATGGGGGGTATGGTCGCGGTGCGTTTTGCGCGTCTATATCCGCAAACGGTCACTAAACTTGTTCTGGAAAATCCCCTCGGACTAGAGGACTACAGCAAAGACATACCACCCCAGACCAACGAGACGCTCTTAAAGCTTGAAATGGCGCAGACCGAGCAAAGCTATCGACAGTTCTTGAAAAGTTACTTTCCAACCTGGAATCCTGAGTATGAAAAGTTTGTCGAGTTATATGCACGCGTTAAAAATGGGCCTGATTACGGACGCTACTCACTTGCGTCTGTATTGACTTATCAGATGATTGCCGCGCAACCTACTGTTCAGGATCTGCCGAAATTGACGATGCCAACATTACTTGTGATCGGTCAGAAAGACCGAACGGTATTTGGTCGCAGATTTGCACCACCTGAAGCTGTTCGTGCGCTCGGTAATTTTCCTGAATTAGGTAAAAAAGCTGCCCAAACGATTCCTCGTGCAAGTTTGGTTGAAATTGAGCGGGTCGGTCATGTGCCGCATGTTGAAGTTCCCGAGACATTTAATCGCGCGGTCATTGAGTTTCTAGCCGCCCCCACGCCTTGATGGTGCGCCTCACTATCGTTTGTTCTAATTGAGTCGGTCGTCGATCTGTTGTAGTCTCTATTCATCAAAAAAGTTCGATCCACGCTGTCTGGCATAGCGTGGATCGATTAAAAATAACAGATGGAGCGTAGACATGAAGTTTCTTCAATCCCTTGCCCTGACCCTTTTTCTGGGCTTCACGGGTGCACACGCACAGAACTTATCCATTGCGACAGGTGGAACCGGTGGGGTTTATTACCCAATGGGTGGCGGGCTTGCCGCAGTGCTCTCCAAGCACGTTGCCGGTATGTCGGCCACAGCTGAAGTGACAGGCGGGTCGGTGGACAACCTGAATCTGATTAATTCTGGTAAGCCATATCTTGCTTTCACAATGGCCGATGCAGCGAAAGACGCGCTTGATGGGGATGGAAAATTCAAGGGTAAAAAAGTTGACCTTAAAACCTTGCTTGTGTTGTATCCCAACCGTATGCACGTTGTGACAGTTGAATCGACTGGCATCAAAAGCATGAAAGATCTTAAGGGTAAACGTATCAGCACAGGCTCGCCAGGCAGCGCGACCGAAGTCATGGCGTTTCGCTTACTGGAGGCTGCAGGATTGGATAAGGATAAAGACGTCAAGCGGGAACGCCTAGGGGTCTCCGAGTCGGTCAATGCAATTAAAGACCGAAAAATAGAAGCATTTTTCTGGGTAGGTGGACTGCCTACTGCTGCCGTCACTGATCTGGCTAATAGTCCAGGGATGAAAATTGCGATGATCGATCATGCCGCTGAAGTGGACGCGATGAATAAGAAATACGGTAATTTGTATTTTAAGGATGTGATTCCCAAGGCGACCTATAGCGGAATGCCTCAGGATAATCAGATTGCTTCCGTCGCCAATATCCTGGTGGCCAATGGCAAGATGAGCGATGATGAGGCTTATAAAATTGTTAAAGCC
>CAIPID010000411.1 GCA_903865015.1 uncultured beta proteobacterium
CCAGTCAAGCATCTCCCCGGCACAAAACAGGCCGGGGATTTTTTTGGTCATCAGACCGTTCGTCAGGCCTTCAAACTGAACACCTCCCGCAGTACTAATGGCCTCGTCAATCGGACGGCAAGCACTCAATACAATCGGCAGGGCTTTAATACCTGCAGCCAGTTTGACCGGGTCTTTGAAGGTCTCTGCAGACAGACATTCACGCAATAAGGCCGCACGAACACCATGCAGTCCGAGACGTGATTTCAGATGCGAAGACATTGAACGTGTTCCTCGCGGATGCGTGACCTCCGCAAGGACACGCGATGCCTCGTGGTCCGGTAAGAGATCCAGATAAAGTGTGGCCTGACCTGTATGCAAGATCTGATCTCGTAATTGCGCAGACAACGCATAAATCACACCGCCCTCAAGACCGTGTTCGGTCACCATGCACTCACCACGCAGCGGTTCAGTTTTTAAATCTGCATCACCAACTGAATAGGCTGCGGTTTTAAGCGGCTCGCCCGCGCACTGATCAATAAAATGCCGCGACCAGCTTGTCTCAAAACCACCATTGCTTGGTAATAAGAGACTGACAGGCACTCCAGCAGCCTTAAGCCATGGCACCCATGCGCCATCCGAGCCGAGCTTGGCCCAGCTACCGCCCCCTAAGGCGAGGATCGTTGCATCTGCATGCACAAGCGCTTCGCCTGCAGGCGTATCAAATCGTAATTGCGGTGCAGGAGCTGCGTCAGTTACTGACTCAGTTACTGACTCAGTTGCTGAATCACTGCCCGCAACCGCACTCCAGCCTAACCAGCGGTGTCGCATCGAAAACTGTACACCCTGCTCACGCAGGCGATGTAACCACGCGCGCAATAGCGGAGCAGCTTTCATTTCCTGAGGAAACACGCGACCCGATGAGCCCACAAAGGTATCAATACCCAGACCATGTACCCAGGCGCGTAAGGCCTCAGCATCGAATTCTTTCAGCATCGCACCCATCTGTTGCGCACGCGCGCCATAGCGGGCATGAAAGTGTTCAGTGGGCTCGGAGTGTGTGATGTTGAGCCCACCACGTCCAGCCATCAGAAATTTACGCCCCACCGATGGCTTGGCCTCATAGACGTGCACCGACACGCCTTGTTTGATCAAGGTTTCGGCAGCCATCAGGCCTGCGGGACCTGCTCCGATGACGGCAACCGTGGGCAAAGGAATTCCTGTGAAAATAGATTTATGATCAGGTTTATAACAACTATTCAATTGGAACACACCATGAAGCCCTCCATCGCCAACTGGAACGAACGCTATGCCGATGCCAACGAGTATTTGTTTGGTACAGCACCTAATGCTTTTCTGGAAAGACAAAAAGCGCGCTTTAAGCCTGGCATGAAGGTCCTGGCCGTCTGCGACGGCGAAGGTCGTAATGGCGTATGGATGGCCGAGCTCGGCTGTGAGGTCTGGTCAGTAGACGCAGCACCCAATGCAACAGACAAAGCACGCCGTTTGGCTGTCGAGCGTGGAGTCAGTGACCGCATGCACATCAGCACACATGACATGATGCAATGGGACTGGAAAGCGCAGCAGTTTGATGCAGTAGTTGGGATCTTTTTCCAGTTTGCGAATCCAAAGATGCGCACATCGCTTTTTCAGGGGATGCAGGAGGCAACCAAACCTGGAGGCCTGATTGTTCTTGAGGGCTATGGTTTAAAGCAACTGGAATTCAATACCGGTGGCCCGAAAGATGCAGAAAATCTTTACACCATACCGTTGATCCGTGAAGAATTCAGCAAGATGAATATCGAATTTGTTGAGGAATACGACGCGTCCCTGAGCGAAGGCGCGCGACATCAAGGGATGTCGGCACTGGTGGACATGGTGGCTACCAAGCCGGTGTAATTGAGCGCAAGCTACTTAAGCACTATTTCTTAAGTACCTTGCGCTGACGTTCCATCAGACTGCACCAGTCCCAGCTGGCCCCACCCATCTTGGACACATCAGACAGGAGTTGCGCCACGAGCGCTGTAACGGGCAACGAGGCATCCGACCTGCGCGCCTCGTCGAGTACGAGCGCAAGATCCTTGCGCATCAAAGTGGTTGAAAAACCAAAGTCGTATTTTGCAGCGATCATCGTCTGCGAACGGTTTTCCATCATCCAGGAGGTCGAGGAGCCCTTAAGCATTACCTCAAGTACTTTTTCTGGATCGAGGCCC
>CAIPID010000412.1 GCA_903865015.1 uncultured beta proteobacterium
TTATTTGAACAGCGTAGACAAGCCATGCCAGGCGCTAACGCATAAACGAACCGACTTAGTATGCTGAGTGTTTGTCTAATCCGACTTCCTGCAAAACCGTGGTGGAAATTTCTTCGATCGACTTAGTCGTCGTTGAAAGCATAGGAATACCGTCACGGCGCATGAGTCGCTCTGCTTCTGCAACTTCGTAGCGGCACTGTTCGAGCGATGCGTATTTACTGTCCGGTCTGCGTTCGTGACGAACTTCTGTCAGTCTTTCTGGCTGAATCGTTAAACCAAACAGTTTTTGCTTGAAAGGCGCGATGGTCGAGGGCAGGGCGCCGCGTTCAAAATCCTCGGGGATTAAAGGGAAATTTGCAGCTTTCACTCCATACTGCATCGCCAAGTAAAGGCTTGTAGGCGTTTTTCCGCAGCGGGATACGCCCACCAGAATGACATCGGCTTGGGCTAAACCCGAGACAAACTGACCATCATCGTGTGAAAGACTGAAATTGATCGCCTCAATCCGGTTGCGATATTGCGTGGAGCTCACTGCATTGTGGGACTTACCAATCGAATGGCTCGATTTCATGCCTAGATTGTGTTCAAGCGGCTCGACAAAAGCACCAAACAAGTCCAAAAACAAGGCATTAGCGAGTTTTACTCGTGCAAGGACTTCCTGGCTGACGAGCGTCGTAAAAACAATTGGCTGAAATCCTTGATCCGCGGCACAGCGATTAATCCGCTGGACAACCGAGTCTGCCTTCTCGACAGAGTCGACAAACGGGACCCGGACCTGCTTAAAGGAAACCGTCTCAAACTGAGACAAAACTGAGTGACTGAAGGTTTCAGCAGTAATACCAGTGCCATCAGAAATGATAAATACGGTACGTTCCATCGCGGGTATGCTCATAAAAATTGTTCTGCCAACCATGCCCAAGTAGTATAATGCGGTGCAGCAAAAAAGTTCGCCCTGAGTCTGTAAAACTGTTTTTTTGAGCAAGTTCTCCCAACAGTTTCAAGAGTCCGGTTTGGTCAGCGTTTGTAGCATTGCGTTTGTAATAACGCTTACGCACACTGACCAAACTCGATTTCTCACATTGTAAAGGGTGACTTTCATGTCATATGTCGTTCCATTTGAGCAGCTCCGCATGACGGATGTTGACTCAGTCGGGGGTAAGAACGCCTCTCTAGGCGAAATGATCAGCCAGCTTGCTGACGCAGGTGTACGCGTGCCGGGTGGTTTTGCCACGACAGCCGAGGCTTTCCGTGACTTTTTGTCAGGTACTGGCCTCGACAAGCGTATTGCCGATCGCCTTCAAACTCTTAATCCTGATGACGTGCGTGAGCTAGCAATAGCTGGCGCAGAGATTCGTAAGTGGATAGCCGAGGCCCCGTTGCCACAGCGTCTGCATGACGATATTACGACTGCATTTGCGAAACTTGATGCCGATGGTTTGGGTTCTTTCGCCGTGCGCTCTTCTGCCACAGCAGAAGACTTACCCGATGCATCCTTTGCGGGTCAGCAAGAGACATTCCTGAACGTTGTCGGTATTGATGATGTGATCGATAAAATTCGTCACGTTTTTGCATCCCTATATAACGATCGTGCGATTTCTTATCGCGTCCATAAAGGTTATGCTCACGGCGATGTCGCACTTTCTGCGGGTATCCAGCGCATGGTGCGCTCCGATACAGGTAGCGCAGGTGTGATGTTTACACTCGATACCGAGTCAGGCTTTGACGATGTGGTGTTCATCACTTCGTCTTACGGTTTGGGTGAGACCGTGGTTCAGGGTGCGGTGAATCCCGATGAGTTCTATGTCTTTAAGCCAACGCTCGCTTCAGGTTTTTATCCAATTGTGAGTCGCCGTATCGGCTCCAAGATGCTTAAGATGGAATTTGATCCGCAGCGTACCGAAGGCCGTGCTATCCGCACTGTTGATGTACCGGTCTCTGAGCGTAATCGTTTTTCGTTAACTGATGACGAAGTCATCGAACTCGCAAAATTCGCTGTCATCATCGAAAAACACTACAAACGCCCGATGGACATTGAGTGGGGTCGTGATGGATTTGATGGCAAGATCTATATCTTGCAGGCACGTCCCGAGACCGTGAAATCGCAGCAAGGTCAGCACGACGTGCAATTGCGCTATCGCCTGAAAGCAACCGGTGACGTGATTGTGACAGGACGTGCGATTGGTCAAAAAATCGGTTCTGGTCCAGTACGTGTCGTAGGTGACCTATCCGAAATGGACAAAGTCCAACCAGGCGATGTTCTAGTCACAGACATGACGGATCCGAACTGGGAACCCGTCATGAAACGTGCCTCAGCGATTGTGACCAACCGCGGTGGCCGTACTTGCCATGCGGCGATTATCGCTCGCGAGTTGGGTATTCCGGCCGTTGTCGGTTGCGGCAATGCGACTGACTTGCTCAAAGAGGGTCAGCAAGTTACGGTGTCTTGCTCAGAGGGTGACGAGGGTCGTATTTATGATGGTCTGATCGAAACCGAAGTCGAGGAAATCCGCCGCGGCGTGATGCCAGAGGTCGGCCTGAAGATCATGATGAACGTGGGTAACCCCCAGCTTGCCTTTGATTTTAGTCAGATCCCTAACCAGGGCGTTGGGCTTGCCAGACTCGAATTCATTATTAACAACAATATCGGTATTCATCCAAAGGCTGTTCTCGACTATCCAAACGTGGATGCCGAGTTAAAAATAGCTGTTGAATCCGCAGCCCGCGGTCATGCCAGTCCACGTGCATTTTTTGTAGAAAAACTTGCCGACGGTATTGCGACGATTGGTGCAGCGTTTTACCCAAAACCCGTCATCGTACGTTTGTCTGATTTCAAATCAAACGAATACCGCAAACTTGTGGGCGGTGCGCGTTATGAGCCTGAAGAAGAAAATCCAATGCTGGGTTTCCGCGGTGCATCGCGCTACATCTCGGCGGACTTTGCTGAATGTTTCCGTATGGAGTGCGAAGCCCTCAAACGTGTGCGCGACGAGATGGGTTTGACCAACGTCGAAATCATGGTGCCGTTTGTCCGTACGGTTAAACAAGCTGCACGCGTGATCCAGTTGCTCGCGGATAACGGTTTGGTGCGCGGACAGAATGGATTGCGGGTCATTATGATGTGCGAGGTTCCATCCAATGCGATTCTGGCGGAACAATTCCTCGAGCATTTTGATGGCTTCTCGATCGGCTCCAACGACATGACCCAGTTGACCTTGGGTCTGGATCGTGACTCGGGGATGGAGTTGCTTGCCGCTGACTTTGACGAACGAGACGATGCGGTTAAGTTCATGTTGCAACGTGCAATTCAGGCTTGCCTGAAGGCTGGTAAATATGTCGGTATTTGTGGTCAAGGCCCGAGCGACCACGCTGACTTCGCACTCTGGTTGAGAGATGAGGGGATTTTGTCGATGTCTTTAAATCCGGATACCGTGGTCGAGACCTGGCAAAAACTCGCTACTAAGTAAACTCTTGCTTGAAACTGGATATTTATATCCGGTTTATAAAAATGCCGCATCTTAAAGTGCGGCATTTTTTTTAGTCTGATTACAACTCAATCCCTATTACGCGTGTCGTGTTTCATTAGACGTTCTTTTTCACGTGCCCAGTCTTTTTCTTGAGAAGCATCACGTTTGTCATGTAGCTTTTTGCCTCGGCCTAAACCGAAATCAAGCTTGATTCTGCCATTTTTATAGTGCAGATTGATGGGAACCAGAGCAAAACCGCGCTGCTCCACTTTGCCGATTAACTTACGAATTTCTTCAGCTTTTAACAGCAATTTGCGCGTGCGCGTCGAGTCAGGCAGCACATGTGTAGAAGCAGAGTGCAGGGGACTGATATGCATCCCGAGTAACCAGAGTGCGCCATCCAGCACTACGACATAGCTTTCTTTTAGCTGCGCACGACCGGCACGGATGGCTTTGACCTCCCACCCCTGGAGTACAAGTCCGGCTTCGAACTGTTCCTCCATCGTGTAGTCGTGAAAAGCCTTGCGATTTTCTATAATGCTCATTAGGACCTGAAAGTTCCGGCGATGTACCGGTAAAATCCTACCATTCTATCCATTTGCGATGACCAATGCATTCCGTAGAGAGATCCGTCCTGGTTCCCCATAGCGCAGCCCAGATGTTTGACCTGGTGGCTGATGTCGAAAAGTACCCTCAATTCATGCCCTGGTGTGGCGGCGCGTCCGTGAGTCACCGTGATGAGCATGGCATGCAGGCGTCTATTACCATCGCGCTAGCAGGAATTAAGCAAACCTTTACAACGCGCAATTCGCACCTCTACCCCGACAAAATCGAGCTAGAGCTAGTGGATGGACCATTTTCCATGCTCAAAGGCGAGTGGCTATTTTATGCGCTGGCTGAGGATGCTTGCAAAGTTGTTTTTACGCTGCAGTATGAGTTTTCAAGCCGTACGCTCGAAACGCTGGTGGGTCCCATTTTTAATCGGATTGCGACGAGCTTTATTGACTCGTTCACGCAGCGTGCACTGAGTTGTTACGACGAATGATCAATGTGACGGTGATTTATGCGGCACCTGACCGTATCTGGTCAGTCAGCACCGCCTTGTCGGGTCAGCCCTGTGTTGCTGATGCAATACATAGCAGCGATTTTCTTGCATGCTTCAAAGAGTATAAGTTGGAGCAAATTCATTGCGGGATTTTTGGCAGGCGTGTCCTACTGACTGAACCACTCAGAGAAGGTGACCGCGTTGAAATTTATCGGGGTCTTTGTTTCGATCCAAAACAATCCAGAAGAAGACGCGCTATTCACAGACAAAAAGTACGGAACATAAAAAA
>CAIPID010000413.1 GCA_903865015.1 uncultured beta proteobacterium
GGTCGGTATCACAGGCCCTGCACAAGACCAGTTGGGTGATTTGGTCTTTGTCGGTGATGTGCATGTCGGTGCCAAGCTAGCTGCTGCAGCGAATGCTGGTGTTGTCGAATCCGTTAAAGCAGCCTCAGATATTTACGCACCTGTTGCGGGCGAAATCGTGGCTTTTAACGAAGCACTGACCGATTCACCGGATCTTATTAATGGTGATCCTTACGGCACCTGGATTTTCAAGATCAAACCAGATAATGCCGCTGATATTGACGGGCTGCTTGATGCAGCAGGCTATCAGGCTGTCGCCGACGCGAGCTAAGGCGCACTCACTATGTCTATTTCTCAGGATGCAAGTACGTTGAATATCCCCGCACTGGATACCTCACGCGAATTTATCCCTCGCCATATTGGCCCAGGCGCCGATGATCAAGCCAAAATGCTTGCCGCTGTTGGCGCAAGTACTCTTGAGGTGCTGATGCAGGAAGTTGTACCTGCAAATATTCGCATGAAACGTGAACTGGATTTGCCCGGTCCACGCTCAGAGGCAGACGTACTGGCTGAGATGAAGACCTTGGCGAGCGCCAACCAGATCTATCGCAACTATATCGGACAGGGCTATTACGGGACGCACACCCCGAATGTGATCTTGCGCAATATCCTTGAAAATCCTGCCTGGTACACGGCCTATACACCGTATCAGCCAGAGATTTCTCAGGGTCGTCTTGAGGCGATTCTTAATTATCAGACTATGGTTGCAGACCTCACAGGTCTGGATATTGCGAATGCCTCTTTGCTTGACGAAGGTACGGCAGCGGCTGAGTCGATGACGCTTGCCCGTCGCGCCTCGCGCGCAGAGAGCAAGGTGTTCTTCGTCTCTGAGCACTGCCATCCTCAGACTATCGAGGTGATTCGTACGCGTGCGGATGGTCTCGATATCGAGGTGGTTGTTGGCGACGAATCAAATGGTATACCTGCCTGCTTTGGTTTGCTGGTGCAATATCCACAATCATTGGGTGGAGTGAGTGACTATCGCGCGCTCGCCGAGCAGGTGCATGCGCAAGGCGGTGTAGTGGCGTGTGCCACAGATCTCTTGGCACTCGCGCTGCTTGAGCCTCCAGGACACTGGGGAGCGGATATCGCGATTGGTTCAGCGCAACGTTTTGGCGTGCCCTTTGGTTTTGGTGGGCCGCATGCTGGCTTCATGGCCACCAGGGATGCATTTAAGCGCAATATGCCAGGTCGCTTGGTCGGCATATCGAAAGACGCGCACGGTAATCCTGCCTTGAGATTGGCGCTGCAGACGCGTGAACAGCATATCCGCCGTGAGAAAGCAACGTCCAACATTTGTACTGCGCAGGTTTTACTTGCAGTGATGGCAAGTATGTACGCACTGTGGCATGGTCCGCGTGGCATTGTTGAAATCGCAAAGCGCGTGCATGTGGCAACAGCTGGTTTACAACAGGCGTTGACGACGATCGGCTTGAAAGTTGTTAATGAAACATATTTCGATACCTTGCTGATCGAAACCGGCGCGCTCACAAATCAAGTGCTGCAAGCCGCTCGGCATGCGCTGATCAATTTGCGTCATGTCGATGCAACGCATGTTGCGGTTTCGCTCGACGAGACGGTTACGACGCAAGATTTGGTCCAACTGATTAATTTGTTCGCAGACGCCGCAGCTAAACCAGCTCCTGCATTAGCTGCTGATCTTGGCGCGTCATCCGTGTTGCCTGGTATCCCTGCCTCAGTCAATCGTAAACAAGCCATCTTGAGCCATCCTGTTTTCTCGAGCATCCAATCCGAGACAGACATGTTGCGTTATTTGCGTAAGCTCGCTGACAAAGACCTGGCACTTGACCGCACGATGATTCCTTTGGGTTCATGCACGATGAAGCTCAATGCAACCATTGAGATGATCCCTGTGACCTGGCCTGAGTTTGCCAGTATCCATCCCTTCGCGCCTGCTGAGCAAACCAAGGGCTATGCGGTCATGATTGATCGGCTATCTAAAGCGCTGTGTGAAATCACTGGGTATGACGCGATTAGTCTGCAACCAAACTCAGGTGCTCAGGGTGAATATGCTGGGCTTCTGGCAATCCGCGCATATCACCGCTCCAATGGACAGCATCAACGCAATGTTTGTCTGATCCCGTCGTCTGCGCACGGCACTAATCCCGCCTCTGCCAATATGGTAGGGATGGACGTGGTGGTGGTCGCGTCTGATGCGCAGGGTAACGTTGATATCGCTGATCTACAGTCAAAGATCACACAAGTCGGTGAACGACTTGCAGCATTGATGATTACCTATCCATCGACGCACGGTGTGTTCGAGGAAGCCGTCACCGATATTTGCGCCATGATTCATGATGCTGGTGGTCAGGTGTATATGGATGGTGCCAACATGAATGCCATGGTTGGTGTGGCGCAGCCAGGCAAGTTTGGCTCTGACGTATCGCACCTGAATCTGCACAAGACGTTCTGCATCCCGCACGGTGGCGGCGGACCAGGTGTAGGTCCCGTAGGCGTGCGTGCGCACCTCGCCCCATTTTTACCGGGTGTAGTGGGTGAGCAAGGTACGTTGAGTGGTGATGTGCCTGTTGGCCCCGTCTCTGCCGCGCCCTTTGGTTCAGCGAGTATTTTGCCGATTCCATTTGTCTACATTTCTTTGATGGGCGCCGAGGGTTTGCGTCATGCAACAGAAGTCGCGATTCTCAATGCCAACTATGTCGCACGCCGTCTCGCTACTTATTATCCTGTACTTTACACGGGCCGTAATGACCGTGTCGCGCACGAATGCATTCTCGATATGCATGACATCAAAGACAGCTCAGGTATTTCCGCAGAGGATATTGCCAAGCGTTTAATGGATTACGGTTTTCATGCACCCACAATGAGTTTCCCTGTGGCCGGTACGCTGATGGTTGAACCGACGGAATCAGAGAGCTTGCAGGAGCTCGATCGGTTTGTTGATGCGATGATCGCCATCCGCGCGGAGATTGCGCAGATCGAACGTGGCGAACGCGACCGTGAAGATAATGTCCTGAAAAACGCTCCGCATACGGCGCAAATGCTGCTGGCCGAAGAATGGCATCATGATTACCCGCGCCAGCAAGCGGCCTACCCGGTTGCGAGCTTGCGCGATAACAAGTATTGGCCACCTGTTGGACGTGTGGATAATGCCTGGGGTGACCGGAATCTGGTGTGCGCGTGTTTACCTATTGAGGCGTATGCCTGAGAAATTTATTTAATCCAAGTTGTTAAGAAAAATGCCTTGAGGGATGAACTCAAGGCATTTTTTATGGATAGGCACCTGAGTAATATTTGCTGACTCGGGTGCGACATTCAATGTAAAGTGCGCTGATATATTGATAAATGGTAAACGAATACAGCCAAGGAGTCGTACTTGAACATGTTTCGAAAAATAGCCATCGCTTTATTGTGCGGCGCAGTGGCGCTGCCGCTCTCTGCACTTAGAGCACAGGAGACCTATCCCAATAAACCGATCAAAATCGTGCTGGGTGTTGCTGCAGGCGCTTCAACAGATTTTCTCGCACGCGAAGTCGCACGCGGTCTGAGCGATCGCCTGAAAGTCCCCGTCATTGTTGAAAATAAAGCTGGAGCGAACACCATCATTGGTACGAATAGTGTTGCAAAAGCCGCGCCGGATGGATATACGCTTTATCTGACAACCATTACGACGGCGATCAATCCCTGGATATATCAAGGCTTACCGTACGATTTTAAGAAAGATATGAAAAATATCGTCTTGCTGGGAGTTGCAGATAACGTATTTGCAGTGACTCCTAAAGCGGGTATTCATAACGCAAAAGATTTGATCGAGTATGCGAAAAAAAATCCCGGCCAAATGTCTTATGGATCCTCAGGGATTGGCACCATACATAATCTGTTGATGGAGTTGATCGCAGATCAGAATAATGTGCAACTCAACCATATACCCTATAAAGGTGCGATGGCGGCCGTCACAGATGTGATTGGAGGGAACCTGACGGGATATTTCGGGACGATATCAGCACAACGTGAATTCATTAAACGCGGTGACTTAAAACCCGTTTTTGTAACCTCTGCGAAACGCTCTATTTATTTGCCTGATGTCCAGACGCTAGCCGAAGCTGGCCTACCTCCGATTGCGACGGGTTACTGGATGGGCTTGTCGGGTCCCGCAGGCATGCCGGATAAGGTTGTTGCGTTACTGAATAAAGAAATTAATGCCATCATTGCAACGCCGGAAGTGATTGAGAAATTCAGTTTGCAGGCGATTGATCCATTAGGCGGGACACCTCAGGACATGGATAAATTTTTTGATTCAGAATTGGCACTCTGGAAATCAGCTGCGATTGCTGCAAAGATACAGCCAATTCCTATTGGGAAATAGTACGTGATGAATCAAAACGATAAGCTCTTCGATGTTCTTATTGTCGGTGGAGGGATCGCAGGTTTAACTGCTGCTGTGCGGGCAGCAGAACTAGGTTTGAGGCCGCTTGTCATAGAGCAGGGCGATGGCGAGGACTATCCAAACAACTCACGACAATCCGGCGGCATCGTCCATATCGGCTTTCACGACCCATATCGTGAGCCTGCTGAGCTCGAGCAGATCATCGCTCGTATGACGGATGGCGAAGCTAAACCCGAGCTCGCACGTGCCTTGTCGCAGACAGGGGCAAGATTAATTGGCTGGTTGCAGCAGCACGGGACAAGCTTCATGCGATTTAATCCGCAGGAAGGTTATCGCTGGTGTATGGCACCTCCCAGGGCATTGAGAGCTGGATTAGACTGGAAAGGGCGTGGGCCCGATTTGACCTTGAGGCAATTAGTCAAAGATCTGATTGCGTCGGGCGGCGTGCTTCAGTTGAAAACTAAGGTCACTGCGCTTGAAATGCAGCAAGGGCGATGCGTGGGGGTCAGAGTGACCCAGGATGGTGAACAAAAAGTATTGCGGTCAGCTTATACGATTCTTGCAGATGGTGGTTTTCAGTCAAGCAGGACTTTGTTTGAACAATATATTGGTGCAAAATTTGATTCTGTATTCCAGCGTGGCGCACGTACGGGACATGGTGACGGATTAGCAATGGCCTTGGCAGCTGGTGCTACGATGACCTCGGGCAATCGGTTTTATGGCCATGTGCTGTGTAGTGATGCCAGACACAACGATCAGGTGTGGCCATATCCTGAGGTTGATGCGCTGGCTACGGCTGGCATAGTTGTTGATGGCACAGGACGGCGTATTGTGGACGAAGGTATATCTGGGGTGCATCTCGCCAATGAGCTCGCGGCCAGGGCAACAACAGATCAATTATTTGCAGTCTTTGATGGCAAAATCTGGGATGGTCCAGGTACGACCGCTCGAATACCTGCAAATCCTTTATTAGAAAAAGCAGGCGGCACGATTTTGCGGGCAAATTCAGCGTTTGAGTTGGCACAAAAAATGGGCGTGCCTGGTGATACATTGGTGAGCACGCTGACCGCTTTCAATCAAGCCGTCACACTGGGAACTCTCGACAGACTTGAAATCCCTCGTTCAACCAAGGTGCAGGCGTTCGCGATAGAACACGCCCCGTTGATGGCGATCCCGATATGTCCTGGCATTACCTACACCATGGACGGGATCGATATTGATGCGCATGCACAAGTGCTGGATGCATCGCGTCAACCTATTGAGGGGTTATTTGCAGCGGGCGCAACGACGGGTGGACTAGAAGGTGGAAAAAATTCTGCGTATATTGGTGGCTTAATTAAGGCCGGAAGTTTTGGTTTGATTGCTGCAGAGAGAGTCGCGACATTAGCAGGCAAGTCATTTTCGTTGACGCCTGCACAGGTTGAGAGCAAAACAAAGGCGATTGACCAATTTCCGATACTACGCACGACCATCAAATATGGCACACATATCGCTTATGTCTTATCCATCTTGCTGGGCTTGATGGTTTATTTGATGCTGGCGGGTAAGACAGGGTGGATGGCTGTTCCGATAGCCGTTGTCTTGATACTTGTCATGCTTGTAGTGATGCTGGGGGTTGTAGAGCTCATTAAACTCATCACGCAATTCCTGATGCCAGATCAGGATAGTTGATTCAAACCTGCGTGAGAACATTTAATAAACAGCCAGAAAGTTCTCACGCATCGTACACGCGTCAATCCAGCTTGACGCCAGAATTTTTAGCAAGCTTGCCCCAATTTGCATAATCCAGTTTGACGAATTCAGCGAACTCTTGCGAGGTGCCACCAGCAGGTGTGACGCCTCCAGCTTCCATTTTGCTGATTACATCCGGATTTTTTAAAACCTTGTTCATTTCTTTGTTGATGCGCTCAACAATCGCGGGAGAAGTACCGACCGGTGCAAATAAGCCCATCCAAATACTGAAATCCATACCTTTCGCAACGGTTTGATCCAGTGTCGGCGCATTCGGGAATTGCGCTGAACGCGTGCCAGAAGCCACAGCCACCAAGTGTAGTTTGCCACCTTTGACCAAACCACTTTGTGATGCAAGTGTGCCGATGTACACATCAACCTGACCACCCATGACGTCTGCGATTGCAGGTGCCGCACCTTTGTACGGGACTTGTAGTAAGTTGATATTCGTACGGTTTTTAAAGTCCTCTCCTACGAGGTGTCCGAGCGTCCCAGCTCCTGCGGTTGACCAGCGCAAACCTTCTGTAGTTTTTCCTTTAGTAATCAAATCCTCTGGTGTTTTGATTGGTCCGTTTGCAGCACTGCTAATTGCTTCGGGGGTGACGGAGACATTGATAATCGGCGCAAAACTTTTAACGCTGTCATAGGTCAGACTAGAGTAGAGCCACGGGCCGATCATCATGTTGTCTGTTTGACCCATGACCAGGGTATACCCGTCTGCAGGCGCTCTGGCTGCGACTTCGATGGCAAGATTGCCGCCCGCGCCCGGACGGTTTTCAATCACTATCTGCCAGCCGGTCATCTCAGCGAGTTTGGCACCGACAATACGCGAAACAAAATCAGTACCGCCGCCAGGAGGGAACGGGACAAGGATTTTAATTGGCTGTTCTGGAAAGTTTTGTGCGGTTGCGCTAAGAGGGATGCATGCCGAAGCAACAAGTCCCAACAATGCACGACGCATCGTATTTTTAAGTAATCCCACTTTTTGTCTCCGATATTTTTTGTAAATGCGACGGATATAACGTGGGGACCACCTTAGGTGAGCGATGCCTCTCTGTCAAGAGATGCATCGCTTCAGGATACTAAGCTATGCTAATTTTTGAATTTAGCAAGAAATTTACGGATCGCATCAATTCCTTGTGGAATCAAAGATTTCGGTTCTTTCCATGGGTACAGACTGACCTCGGCATTAGGGGCGAGCTCTACAACCTCCATGGCAACCACCAAAGGATGAGGCGGAGAGTCGTCTGGCAGAACCAAAATAGGCGTCTGACAATTGCGTACAAACTCCCTGTCTACTGTAAAGACGAAATCCGCATGTTTTTTGTACATGTTAGTCAGGAACTGATCAATCATCTCCATATTGATGTCTGGACGACGCGCACAAAGGTCCGGACCCCACTTGGCCATATTGTTGGTGTAGCCAAGCAGTGGTATTTCCGGGCGGCAGCCACTTGGTTGCGCCATGACTGCTGCCATGATGCGTTCTGGTGAGCGTTTAAGCAGATTCCAGATGAATGGTCCACCAATACAAAATCCCAGAACCAGGAATTTATCGATGCCGAGATGATCCATGAGCGCAAGCTGATCATCTGCAAATGCATCCCAGGGGCGGTCGATTTCGAGAGGACCTGATGACAGGCCATCATTGGCATTGCGCAAATCCATACAAATGCAACGATAACTGTCTTTGAATGTTTCTACGGCATCGAAAGGCCCTAAGGTAGAAAAGAACTTAAATGAAGAATTTAATCCGCCGCCAGGAATGATGAGCAACGGCATACCGCTGCCAACATCTTCGTAATGAATGCGAACGCTACCGTTTTCAAAAAATGCCATGAGTTGTCTCCCCTCTTATATGTAAAAAACCACCAAAGGTGGTTTGTAGATCATAGGCAATTGTTTATTTTCTAATATGCGCGTGACGTGCCGCATCTTGCGACATACCTTCGCCTTTAGGTTTTGCTTCAAGTGATTCTTTTTCTGCAGTGATTTCCTTGCGGCGCTCTTTGCAAGAGTTGGCGATATCCTGGAGCGCTTTGCGAGCTCGCGCGGCTGACGCTTTGACACCCTTGCCTTGAAATTTTTCGTTTTCAGCTTTGTAAGCTTCAAAGGCTTCGATTAATTTATCGTGGTGAGACATGACTTTCCTTGTTTTAAATTAACTAGCTGTAAACTTTAACCCGCCAATAACGCATTGTTATTATTAGATAGGTTTGTTGATTGTACGAAATATGGAAAATCTATGAAACGCTGCCCGTGGTGTGAGGGTTTTGAGCTTTACCGCGCATACCACGATACCGAGTGGGGCGTGCCTGTTCGTGATGATCGGGAATTATTCGAGTTGATCATCCTGGAGGGCGCTCAGGCAGGCTTGTCCTGGTCGACGGTGCTTAAAAAACGTGAGAGTTACCGTCTGGCATTTGATGGTTTTGACCCAGAGATAATCGCCAGCTACGACGAGAAAAAAGTCGCTGAGTTATTAAATAATCCTGGCATCATCAGAAACAAATTAAAGGTCGCTGCAACAATCACAAATGCGAAGTCCTACCTGACATTAAAAAATGATGGTCAGTCTTTTAGTGATTTTGTCTGGCAATTCGTTCATCACAAACCTATACAGAATAAACGCCTCAGCATGGCGGAGGTTCCGGCAACTACATTGGAATCCGATGCTATGAGTCAGGCATTGCTCAAGGCAGGATTTAAGTTTGTTGGTACGACAATTTGTTACGCATTCATGCAAGCTTCAGGCATGGTGAACGACCACTTGATAGAATGCCATCGGTACTCGAAAGTAAAAAATATGACCTGTATGCGTTTTACCTGACGAGTTTCCTGTGAGCAATAGGAATGCTGCCCGCCCGTGTCTGAGTTTGTCAAACAGATCCAGGGATTATGCTGAAGTAGGCCCGCCAGGTTGTTTCGTAGGCTCTGATTCACTGAA
>CAIPID010000414.1 GCA_903865015.1 uncultured beta proteobacterium
GGAGGCAGGCGTCCTGGAAAGTTTAATTGGAGAGGCTAACCCCCTGTATTTACCCTTCTTAAGCACCATTTTGCGATGCTGAGTATGTGGATGCTCCAGAATTTGCTGAACATTAAGAACTGCGGCGGCAGGCACACCCGCCTTCAGTAATGTTTCTGAAATGGTTGCGGCCTCATGAGATTTGAGCTTTTCAACCAGTAATGCATGCAGTGCTGGACGATTCTTAATACGATCTTGATTGGTGGCAAAACGAGCATCATTTGCCAACTCATTTGCATCCAGGACCTTGAGCAAGGTTTGGAATTGACGATCATTCCCGATAGCCAAAAATAATGGTCCGTTTTTAGTGGCAACGGTTTCGTAAGGAGAAATATTGGGGTGTGCGTTACCAGTACGCCCGGGAACTTTCCCATTTCCAAAAAAGTTAGCCGCGTGAGGATGTAAAAGTGAAATCGCACAATCAAATAAAGTGATGTCCAGGAATTGCCCCAAACCACTGCGATGGCGTTCTTGCATCGCCAGCAAAATTGCCAGTGCCGCATTGAGTCCCGTGACCATATCCACGACTGGCAAGCCTACCCGTGTCGCGTCACCGCCGGCTTCGCCGTTCACGCTCATCAGTCCACACATGGCTTGTGCGCAGGCATCATATCCAGGCATGCCGCCCAAAGGGCCATCGGCGCCAAAGCCGCTAATCCGGCAATGCACAAGCTTTGGGAAAAGTTCTTTTAGCGTTTCGTAACCAATCCCCCATTTTTCTAGCGTGCCAGGTTTGAAATTTTCAATCAGGATATCGGCGTCGGCCAGCAGAGATTTCAGAAAATCCTGACCGGCGGTTTGAGCGAGGTCGATTGTTAGACCGGTCTTGTTGCGGTTGACGCCAACGAAGTAGGACGCCAGACCATCCTCAAAGGGAGGTCCCCATTGGCGTGTTTCATCGCCTGTAGGCGGTTCGAGCTTGAGGACATCCGCGCCATGATCGCCGAGGATTTGTGTGCAGAACGGGCCACCCAGTACGCGACTTAAATCAACAACGCGACACCCAGCGAGTGCGCCAGTATTAGAATTTTGTTGCCACATAATATATAGATGTCCGGATCAGATTGATTGAGCGAGCCATTCACAGAGCGCTGGATTGGCAATATTTTCATCGCCAATCGGATCTCTTGCCGCCAGTTTGTGCTTTAGCACCAGATCTGCCAGATGACTGCGCATCGGCATGTCGGCTTGTTTGGCCTCCCAGCGCATGGCCGCCATCGTGACGACGTTATACAGTGCCGATGCAGCCTGGCGCGCTTGTTCGGAAATATTACCCGAGCTTGCCTTTTCAGCAAATGTGAAAGCGCTTTCGATGCGCTCGGTCTGCAGCTTACGCAGTGAATCGGAAACGGGAACGCCGTGTGCGAGCAGGTGAGCGACATGTTCGCGCAAAGCGGGCAGGGAGTTTTCTTTCTGGATCGCACGCAAGACGTCGAGCGCGACAATATTGCTGGTGCCTTCCCAGATGGAACCCAAGTGCGCATCGCGCAATACGCGCGCATCGCTGAACTCTTCGATATAGCCGCAGCCACCACGCACTTCCATCGCATCTCCTGCGACTTTGCGGGCGTCGCGGCAGGCACGGAACTTGATCAATGGCGTCATGATGCGCATCAAGGGTCGTTTGCCAGGATCGCGATCCGAAGCTTCAAGCGCCTGAGCTGTCTGATAGACCATGGTGCGCGCTTGTTCGGTTGTGACGGCCATTTTAGAAAGCTGGCGTTGCATGAGCGGCATATCGATCAGTCGTTTGCCAAAGGCGCGTCGATTTTTCGAAATATAAAGCGCCTCGGTCAACGCGCGCCGCATCAGTCCGGCAGCGCGCACGCCGTTGGACAAACGAGAGTTGTTGATCATGTCGGCCATGTGCTTAAAGCCCTGGCCACGCTCACCCACCAGCCAGGCGAAGGCACCTTCAAGGCGGATTTCGCCGCTGGGCATTGAACGTGTTCCCAACTTGTCTTTTAAACGCAAAATCCGATAGCTATTTGCACTGCCGTCTGGTCGAATCTTGGGTAACAGGAATAAGGAAACACCCTTTAAACCCGGCGCAGATTCTGAACGTGCCAGCACCATGGCAAAGCCTGCATCCGGATTCGAGCAGAACCATTTGTCGCCATGCAGCGACCAACTGCCATCTGCATTCAAGTTCGCCTGGGTTTCAGTTGCGCTGACATCCGAGCCCGCGCCTTGTTCGGTCATGAACATCGCGCCCTGATTCAACGCGTCGAAATCTTGCGTGGTGACCATAGGTACGACGCGCTCAACCAAAGCAGGATCGCCAAACTTACGCAGAGTGCGCGCAAGCGAATCAGTCATACTGACCGGACAACACAGCCCGAACTCAGCCTGCACAAACAAATAGGTGAGTGCATATTTAGCAGCCGGTGGCATTGTGGTCGGCCATCCGAGCACACCAGGACGATGTGACATCGCAGCCAATCCAAACTCGCTGTAAGCAAAGCGCTCGAGTTCTACGTACGCGGGGTGTTTTTCGATTTTCGCGATATCGAGGCCTGAGCGGCTACGAACAGATAGCGTGGGAGGATGTTTGTCGGCTGTTCCGGCAAGATCATCAAGCAGTGAGCCTGCCAGCGCGCCTAGTCGATCGAGATGGGGCAGAAGGTGCGCATGCAATTTTTCAGTTAAATAGCAGGACAACAACCCCCTTGCTGCGTCCGCCTGAAAAAGATTGATTCCTCTTGCGTCTGGGACGGGATGCATCGAGGCGAGCTCTTGCTGGCTCAGTTGCATGAACGTTTCCTTTTTATCTGAACACCACTGTGCGACTTCCGTTAAGCAATATGCGGTGTTCGACATGGCTGCGTACCGCGCGAGACAGGACCAGTGACTCTACATCGCTGCCGACTTGTGTGAGATCTTGCGCGCTCATCGCATGGTCTACGCGTTCGATGTCTTGCTCAATGATCGGGCCTTCGTCCAGATCGTGCGTGACGTAATGGGCGGTTGCACCAATAATCTTTACGCCTCGGGCGTGAGCCTGGTAGTAGGGGCGTGCGCCTTTAAAACTCGGCAGAAAACTATGGTGGATATTGATTGCGCGGCCCTGCAATGCTTTGCACAATTCAGGTGAAAGAATTTGCATGTAACGAGCCAGTACAACCAGATCGGTGCGCTCTTTCTCTGCGATGGCGATAATCTGCGATTCTTGCTGTGCTTTGGTTTCAGGCGTCACGGGCAGGTAATGAAACGGTACGCAATTAGCCTGGGCCATACTTTCGAAATCGCGGTGGTTTGAAACAATACCCACGACTTCTGCATGTAGTTGTTTACTGTGAACACGGAACAGTAAATCATTGAGGCAATGGCCCTGCTTGCTAACCAAAATCAACAGACGGGCTTTGCGTTGCGCATCGTGGATATTCCATTCCATCTGGAACTGATCCGCGAGTGACTTGAAGTCCTCATCGAGCTGATCGATGGTGGTGCCTTCAGGCAGGGCGAAATGCACGCGTAAAAAGAATCGTCCTGTTTCTTCGTCACCGAATTGCTGGGCGTCAATAATGTTGCCAAGATGTTTGAGCAACAAGCCGCTGACGTTGTAAACAATGCCCGTTCGGTCAGGGCAGGATAAGGTCAGAATGAAATCGTTGCGTGGCATTGCGGGCTCAATAAAAAATTAGTTTGGATGTAAACGGATCAGTGTTTCTTGCGCGATCGCCATACTAGACGTCAGGCCTGGAGATTCGATACCGAAAAGATTGACCAGGCCCGGCACGCCATGCATGGCCGGACCGGAGATCATAAAGTCGGCCGCAGGCTCGTCAGGGCCTGAAATTTTTGGGCGAATTCCTGTGTACCCTGGCGATAGCGCACCATCGCGCAGACCCGGCCAGTAGGTACGTACCGCCTCGTAAAATCCATCACAGCGATTGGGATCAATGTCGTAATCAACGCGATCCACCCATTCTGTATCAGGACCGAACTTAGCCTGACCACCCAAGTCAAGACCCAGGTGCACGCCGAGGCCAGCATGATGCGGCGTGGGATAGATCAATCGTGTAAAGGGCGCGCGTCCCTGCAAAGTGAAATAACTGCCTTTGCAAAGATACTCATTAGGAATCGCGCTCTCCGGGATCCCTTGAATATTGCGAGCCAGGGTGGGGGCATGCAGTCCGGAGGCGTTAATCAGCACATTGCAAGACAGCGTCATGGCCTCGGCCCCGCCGAATTGCAAATCAAAGCCACCGCTTGTACGAACTTTTCCAGAAAGTAATGGCGTATGAAATACGCACTGGGCACCCGCATTTTCAGCGTCGCCCTGATAGGCAAGCATCAGACCGTGACTATCAACGATTCCCGTCGAGGGCGATAGCAAGGCGGCCGTGCATGATAGGGCAGGCTCGAGGGCTTGCGCCTGAGATGCCGTCAGCAATTCCATGTCGTCTACGCCGTTGAGTCGGGCTTTTTGCATAATGCCGTCGAGAGTCGAGATCTCGGCTTCGCTGGTTGCGACAATCAGTTTGCCCAGACGTTTGTGACCGATGCCTTGTTTGACACAGTATTCATAAAGCAGATGCCGACCTTGTACACATAATTTCGCTTTGAGGCTGCCCGCCGGGTAATAGATCCCCGCGTGAATGACCTCGGAATTGCGTGCGCTGGTGCCCGTGCCGATGCCTTCTGCAGATTCGACGACCATGACTTCGCGACCGGACAGCGCCAGAGCGCGTGCGATCGCCAGACCTACAACGCCTGCGCCGACTACGATGCAATCAATATCTGTACTCATGTTGTACTCAAGAATTTTTTGGGGTTAGATCGTAGCCACCTGCATGGTAGACAAGTGGCAATGCCTCGGAGTGGCCGCAGTGCTCGACTTGACCAACAAAGATAATGTGATCGCCTTCGTCATAGCGACTACGGTTAAAACATTCAAACCACGCTGCGCAAGGGGTGTCGAGTTTTGGGGCGCCATTGGGTGCTTTGCTCATTGGCACATCGCTAAAGCGTTCTTTCGCCGTACCGCGGGCGAAACGCCCGGCGAGCGCCATTTGATCAGAGCCAAGCACATGGATCACATACCGTTCGCAGTGCTCGATCGCCGCCAGCGAAGAGGAGCTGCGCGAAAGACTCCAGACGATCAGTGGTGGGTCGAGTGAAACAGAATTAAAAGAGCTGACTGTGAGGCCAACCAAGCTTTTGTCGTCTTTTTCGGCTGTGACAATGGTCACACCCGTTGGAAATCGACCAAGAGCTGCTCGAAACTCTGGTGAATCAAATGATGGCGGCGTTGCGCTCATGGGTATTGCCGTCCAGTTTTAAAGTTAGGTTTTTCGGTACTTACTAAGTGTACCGTGTCAGTGTTGAGCATAAACGCTCAACCCTTTTGTGTATTTTGGCGGTGCATCTCAAGACGGTCGGCCAGTGAGGACAGTCGTTGGTCGCATATGCCTGCTTGTTTAAGCGCTATAGCGGTTTGCATGACATAGTCGTAGCAGCTGCCATATATTCCTTGCGCCCGGTGCACGATGTCGACGAGCTCGTCAGGGTGGGGCTCTGGAACATAACTACTGGCTTGCTGATTAATGACGAAAGTGAGAGCGGAAACTGCGCCTTGATCTGTTTCGCATTCGAGCCAGTTTGGATGATAGGCTCCAGTTGACATTTCCCGTACCCAAACAGTACTAAAGGTGTCTCGCACCAACCGAGCAGGGATGCGGAACACCATGCCGCCACAGCCCTCACCGCCTCGTTCTAATCCGAATACCAACCCTGGCACCTCTGGGGTGCCACGATTGATACGCGACCAGAGACATAGCGCACGGTGGTGTTGATCAAGCTTGGCCAGACGGCTTTCAATGAATTCAAACTCCGGACGCCAGATCAGTGACCCGTAACCGAAAATCCATACATCCTGATCTTCTGTCCAGTGCGCCAGCGCAGACTCAAGCGACGCTTGACGCTCGATTTCAGTCCAGCGCTTAAATGTGTCTGCGGCCGGTGGAGTAGGCGCTAAATCTTGTTTGGGCATGCGATTCAGGATTTTGAGGGGAGTTCAACGTTGGAAGGTGTTGCGTCCGATTCGGCATTACGGGTAAACCATCTTCCGCCAGCCAGTCCGAGTGCTGTGATCCAGAAAAGTGGCATAACACCGATCACGGAACCAAGCGCACCGAAAGACAGCGGTAAAGATACCTGACATGTATTGATTAACGCCATTCTGATTCCGAAAGCCTCTCCAGCCCGGCCTGGTGGCGCATGGTGCTGGAGCAGGGCAAGAATGCCCGGCTGTGTCGAACCCAGTGCAAGCCCCAGTAAGAACGAAAGAATCATCAGAATCCAGACCTGGGTAAAAAAGGGATAGATCATATAATTCAAGCCTGCTGCCACCATGGTGATGTGAATGAGCCTCCACGGGCTCAAGTGGCGCTGAATGAAAGGAATGCCAAGCCGGATCACAATGGTCGCGGAGGCAAAACAAGAAATAATCAGACCAATGGTGGTTGCTGACAAGCCTATACCCACACCGAAAATTGGTAAAACAAACATATGGGTTTCCCATGCTACGGAGGTCAGCATGTTTGCGGCAAAGACACGACGCAATTGCGGGATCGCCAGCAAGTCCATCGCGCTATGCTTTTCCTTTGAGGCCTCGGATTTGATATGAGATGCAAGCAAATAATTGCGCATGCGGAACAAACCAAACAGACAGGCGATCGTCGATAGCGCAAGTATCGCAAAGACGAAGCGATAACCGAGGTGATCGATAGAGATGCCAGCGACCAATGGCCCGATCAAGCCCGAGGTTGCCATCGAAAGCGACAGCCAGGAAAAATTCCGCAGTTTTTCTTCGGGGGTGCCTTGTCCCATCTGGCGCTGAATGGCAATCTGGAAAATCATGTGGCCCACGCCGATACAAATGGCGGCGAGGATCAAGCTGGGGAGTGCTTGCCAGACAAAGGGTAAAACAGCACCCACAATGACGCTGATCGCACTGGCTCTCATAGGTTTCCACGGGCCGATCTTATCGATCAGCTGGCCAGCCTTGACAGAGAAAAGTGCTGGCAGCAAAGCGAAGACGGCAATCAGGATGCCGACTTCCAGAGTGGAACGTTGTAAGTTGAGCGCGGTCAGCGTGACAGCAATACGACCACCTGAAATGGTGATGTGTATGAGCATGATGAGAACGCAAAGCATCCTCGCGCCAGCCAAAGCGGACGTTTTATTTGAGGTGGGATTAGGGGATGGCAACATGCTCACTTTATTCTTTACAAATTGTGTCCCTCTAATAAGCTCTTGTCGAGAGAGCAATCGCATTTTTCTTATGGAACGTGCAAAAATGCCTCATTCAGCTGCAAAGGCATCTTGCCGGACAGCTTTTACGATCAAAGCACATGACAGACATATCGAATGATGTCGAACGCCGATTTGGCGGATTGTCCCGCCTGTTTGGACCCGAAGCGCATGCTGCGTTGCAGCACGCGCGCGTAGCCGTTGTCGGGATCGGTGGGGTTGGGTCCTGGGCGGCTGAAGCACTCGCCCGAAGTGGGGTGGGAGGTTTGACCTTGATCGATATGGATCATGTCGCAGAATCCAATGTCAACCGTCAGGTGCATGCACTGACGCAAACACTCGGGCAAGCCAAGATCGAGGCGATGGGTGAGCGTATCCGTGGCATCAATGCCGGATGTGCACTCAATCTGGTCGATGATTTTTTGACACCGGAAAATGTTTCGCAGATCTTGACCGCGTCGATTGATTATGTGCTGGACTGTACCGATCAGGTGCCTGCCAAAATCGCGATGGTGCTGCAAGCGCGCGCACGCAAGCAACCTCTACTTGTCTGTGGTGGCGCGGGTGGCAAGACCAATATGCTTGCATTAAGGGCGGGTGATTTGTCCGAGTCGACGCATGACGCACTGCTCGGGCGTATGCGCAATATGCTGCGCCGCGAACATGGTTTTGCCAGAGCCGGTACTGACACAGGAAAGCTCAAAAAACGTGTTCCAAAAATGGGCGTTCGTGTGCTCTGGCTCGACCAGCCTACGATATTGCCCTCGGCATGGAAAGAAGGCGGCACTGGCGAGCTTTCTGAGGTGCCATTACAAGGCCTGGCTTGCGCTGGGTACGGTTCAAGCGTTACTGTCACGGCATCGATGGGTTTTGCTGCTGCTGCTGAGGCCATCAATAGTATTCTTGCAATCAGACAATCAATTAAAAAATGAACAAGAACCAAAACAAAACACCTGCAAGCCTTTCAAAAATTTTGTCACTCGCCGATTTTGAGGTCGAAGCCGAAAAACGTTTGCCGAGACCGATTTTCGGCTATGTATCAGGAGCATGCGAGGACTGTCACTCTCTGCGTGGCAATCGCGATGTATTTTCAGAATATGAATTTATCCCGCGCGTACTGATCGATATTTCAAAGCGCACGCAAAACGTGACTTTGTTTGGTCATCAGTACAGCATGCCCTTCGGGGCAGCGCCGATGGGCATTACGTCCATGTCGGCCTATCGTGGCGATCTTGTGATTGCTGAGGCGGCGCAGCGTGCCAATATTCCTGCCATCATGAGCGGCTCCTCACTCATCCGTATGGAAGAGGTGGCCGAGGCTGCGCCTAACACGTGGTTTCAGGCTTACCTGCCAGGCAAAGTCGAGCAAATCGCACCGCTTATTGATCGTGTCGCCGCCGCCGGTTTTAAAACATTGGTGGTGACGGTTGATACGGCAGCGTCGGCAAATCGCGAAAATAATGTGCGCACAGGCTTCTCCACACCCCTGCGTCCCAGTTTGAGATTAGCCTGGGATGGCATCAGCCATCCGCGATGGCTGTTTGGCACATTTTTAAAAACGCTGATGCGACACGGGATGCCGCATTTTGAAAACTCTTTCGCGACACGCGGCGCCCCGATTATGTCTGCCAATGTGATGCGCGATTTTTCAACGCGTGGTCATCTGACCTGGCAGCACGTGAGGGAAATTCGGGCACGCTGGAAAGGTCCGATGGTGATCAAGGGCATTTTGCATCACGGTGATGCGGCGCTTGCGCGTCAATATGGCATGGATGGCCTGATTGTCTCCAATCACGGTGGTCGTCAGCTCGATAGCGCGACAGCTCCGCTGCGGGTGCTGCCCCAAATCCTGGAGCAGTTCAAGGATGGGCCTGTGATGCTCGATAGTGGGGTGCGTCGAGGCGGTGATGTGCTTAAAGCGCTGGCAATGGGCGCGCAGTGTGTGTTTTTAGGACGCCCATTTAATTATGCTGCCGCAGTGGGCGGTGCCGCGGGCGTTGATCATGCGATCTCTTTGCTTCAGCAAGAAGTATCTCGCAACATGGCAATGATGGGCGTGACCTCACTTGAGGAGTTAACCCCTGAATGTCTGCTGCATGTCGCAAAATATAACTAATCAGTTTTTTTAGAATTTATTTATTCATACCAATCAAACAGGAGTAGACATGGCTGAACTTGGATTTCAAATCAATACACATAAACACACTGTCAGCGCAGCAACGCTGAAAAAGTTCGCGAAATTCGCAGTGGCTAATATCAGTGATGTGATGAATCGTACGAATGGCACGGTTGATCTGCGTCCCTTCCATAAGGGAGGCAAAATCCTTGGACGTGCTTTTACTGTCAAGACAGCGCCTGGTGACAACTTAATGGTCCATAAAGCCATTGATATGGCAGCGCCTGGTGACATCATTGTGGTTGATGCAGGTGGCTTACAACGCAACGCAATCATCGGCGAGATCATGTCCACACTTGCTGCGTCAAAAAAGATTGGTGGCTTTGTCATCGATGGTCCGATTCGCGACGTTGATGCATTGAGCAAAGCAAAATTCCCTGTATTCGCACGCTCGATTTCGCACCGCGGTCCATACAAAGAAGGCCCGGGAGAAATCAACGTCACCGTTTCAATCGACGGCATGGTTGTGCAACCCGGCGATATCATTGTTGGTGACCTGGATGGCTTGCTGGCGATCCGTCCAGAAATTGCTGAAGAGCTGGCTAAGCTTGTCGCAGCAGTCGAGAAAAAAGAGAAAGATATCCTTGCAAAAATCGCCAAGGGCACACTGGATCGCTCATGGGTTGATCAAGTGCTACGCGCGAAAGGCGTATTGAAATAAATCAGTGCTGACGGTCGATCGCCGTCATATCAACGGTATCCGTTCTTGATAGCGGATACCGTATAACAATATCGGGGGAGCATATGAAAAAGAAAGTGGTGCGTTTTGATTTTTGGTTGAATCCCGCGTTCGATGCGCAGATTGGTAAAGTTTCAGATATTGAGTTGTCTGTGCTTAAGCAAAGCGACGATGACCAGAAAAATTCCGCAGTATTCAAAGATGCTCACTACTATCATATTCTCGCCGCGCGAGACGAGGTCCCCCCGCAGTGGTGGGTGACTGAAGAGCTGATCAAAAAAACACCGAATCTCCTCTGCGCGTCGAGCTCCGGGGCGGGCTATGACCCCGTCGATGTCGCGGCATGTAATAAGCATGGTGTGCTGGTAGTGAATCAGTCCGGCTGTAATGCGGATTCGGTTGCAGAACACGCGATGGGGCTTCTGTTATCGGTCAAGCACCGTATTACTGAGTGTGATCGCGTGATGCGCGCGGCTAACTACACCACGCGCGAAGATCTCATGGGTAATGAGATTCGCGGCTTAACGATTGGCATTGTCGGGATGGGAAATATCGGACAACGTGTCGCAAAACTGGCGCAAGCGTTTGGTATGCATGTCATCGGACATGATCCCAATTTGTCCGCTGAAGAAATAAAAAAACGCGGCGCGAACTCGGTCGGCTTCAATGACCTGCTCAAGCAGTCCGATGTGGTGACGGTCCATTGCCCGCGAAATCCGGAAACACTCAATTATTTTTCCGCAGATCAGTATCGCGCGATGAAAAAAGGCGCGGTATTCCTGTCTACCGCGCGTGGCGGGATTCACAATGAAACCGCTTTGTACGAAGCTTTGCGAGACAATCATCTCGCGGGCGCAGGTCTGGATGTATGGTCGGTCGAGCCCCCTGCGCGCGATAATCCTTTGTTGTTATTGCCTAACGTGACCGCTACTTACCATACAGCGGGCGTGACCCATGAAGCACGTCGCAACGCTGCAACCATGGCGGCAGACCAGATAGAAATGCTGGTGCGTGGTGCAATGGGCCCTCGCATTATTAATCCAGAGGTTTGGCCCGTATATCTGGAACGTATGAAACGTATTTTTGGTTGATGTATCTATAAAAATATAAGGAGACAACGGCTATGAAAACAACTCTGAAAAAGATCTGTGCTGCGGGACTTGCGACGTTTTTTACTGCAATGGGTTTAACCAACACCGCGATCGCCGCGGGATATCCAGAACGTCCCATCACAATGATTGTGGCCTACGCTCCGGGTGGCGGGACTGATCTTGTGGCGCGGTTGATTGCGCCTTATATCGAAAAATATCTCGGAAATGGTGCTCGAATCGTTGTATCCAATAAGTTGGGAGCCGGTGGTGGGATTGGCTTTGCGGAGTTGGCTAAAGCGCCAGCAGATGGCTATACGATCGGGTTTTTAAATACACCTAATATGATTTCGATACCTATCGAGCGTGAGACGAGTTTCACTTGGCAGTCTTATGATTTGCTGGGGAATCTGATCGATGACCCGGGTGCATTCACCGTCAATAGCGCTAATTCGATTCATACGCTCAAAGAGCTTGCTGCGTATGCCAAAGCCAATCCAGGCAAAGTGACTGTAGGTACGACCGGTGTGGGCTCGGATGATCATTTGTCCATGCTGATATTCGCTAAGACCTCGGGTCTGAAAATGACGCATGTTCCTTACAAAGGATCGGGTGAGGTGCGCGCAGCGCTCGCCTCGGACCAACTAGTGGTTGGTGCCATCAATGTGGGGGAGGCGTTGCAATATATCAAAGGCGGTAGTGCGATTCGTATTTTGGGTCAGATGTCCAAAGAACGCACTTCACTGGCACCAGATATCCCTACATTTATTGAACAGGGCTACAACATGGAGTCGGCCTCTTTACGTGGATTGGCCGCACCCAAAGGTTTGCCAGATGAGGTGCGCGCAAAGCTTGTCAAAGCCGTCGCGCAAGCCGCTGCCGATCCTGCATATATTAAACAGGCGATCGAAATGTTTGCTCCTGTTCGTTATTTGGCCCCCGAGGCCTATCGGGCAGAATTAGTGAATACTGAAAAAGACTTGCGTCAATTATGGAAGGACGTTCCCTGGAAAGAATGATGCGGCTTCAAACCTGACATCAAACCAACCTCTGAGTCCGTTGGACAGGCGGATCATTGCAGCGGGATTTTCAAGGTCGGCACGCGTGAGCGTGCCTTCTTTTATTTGATGGGTATCGATTAAATGGCGGCGATAAGCGCCACCCAGCAATCCGCTGGGTAGCGCAGGCGTGATCCATTCGCCATTTTTTTTTATATATATATTGGATCGACTGCCCTCGCAGATTTCGTCCCTCTCATTAAAAAAAATGAGATCAAAATAATCATGATGTCGAGCCAGCCATGTTGTGGCTTCTGTGTACCAGGGCCGAAAGGTGGTCTTGTGCTGAAGCAGGGGATGTTTGCTATCAAGCAGCACGGGAGATATCCCAATTTTTGGAGTGCCTTGCAGCGCGGGTAGCGCTGCTGTTTCAAGACTGAGCTCGCCCACTGCATTGAGCAGTAGCCGCACCCGTATGTCGCTTGGTTGGCTTGTTTGTTTAAGTGCGTCACTTACTTTTATAGCGATACGCTCACAGATCGCGTCACGCGATGGTATTTGAAAGGACAGAGCCTTTGCAGAACCTGTCAGTCGATCAAGGTGTGTCTCTAGCAATTCAATATGGCCCTGCGGATCCGCACGCATGGTTTCAATCAGCGACGGCAGCTCTTGCGAGAGTATGCGTGATTTCCAGAAACACTCCTGCCACTCTTGTTCCGCGTTGGAATCATGGACGATACCCCCACCTACGTGATAGACCCCCGATCCTGTTGTATCCAGGACGAGAGTCCGGATAGCGACGTTAAGCGAAAAATCGCCGTCTGGCGCTAACCAGCCTAGACTGCCGCAGTAAAGTCCGCGTGGTGAGTGTTCTGTCTGCTGAATACGCTGCATGGCGGCAACCTTGGGCGCGCCGGTCACCGAGCCGCAAGGAAACAGAGCCGTCAGGATCTTTTGTAGTGATGTGTCAGCAGGAATCTGTGCCTCGATGGTGGAGGTCATCGTCCAGACAGAAGGGTACTTTTCAAGGGAAAATAAAGGTTGTGCCTGCACGCTGCCAGGAAGCGCCACGCGTCCGAGATCGTTGCGCAGCAGATCGACGATCATGAGATTTTCAGCACGATTTTTTTCACTGTGTTGAAGTGTATGGCCTAACTCTTGGTCTTCTATCGGGTTGATTGCCCTGGGTGCGGTGCCTTTCATCGGACGCGTCGTGAGTGTCTGTCCGCGACGTTCTAAAAAGAGCTCGGGTGAAAAAGAAAGCACCGTGCGGGATTCGTCTTCTATGAAGGCCGCAAACGATACGGGATGATGTTGAGCAATTTTCCTGTATAGCGTTTGGGCTTGACCAACTGTTTTTATCTGTAAGGGAAAAGTCGCGTTGACTTGATAGACCTCGCCTTGTTCAATCCAGTGATGGATTTTTTCAATGCGCTCAAGGTATGCTGGTTTAGTTAGATCGGGCACAATGCTTGTGATGCATGCTTGATCGGACGCTAGCGTCTCCCAGGGGGTCTGTATCTCCATGGAGTCGAACACGAGCGCTGTGAGACGTGGTGTTTGATCTGTGTCTGTTTCAGACGTGCGTGTTGAGTGCGCCAAGGCTGGTTCCAGCCATTCGCCAAGTTCGTATTCAAGAAGGAGTGCGATCCATCTCCCGGTCATACGCGCTTTTTCTATGCGTGCAAACGCATCCGCCAGCTCTTCTTTAGAGTTAGCGGTAATGCGCTCGCACAATCCACGCATCACGCGAGCGTGTCCGTTCAGGCGGTCTTCAAATCTGCAATGACTCATGTCCGATGCATAAACTCGTGAAGCACTTCACCCGTATGCGACTTTTTGCGCGCAGCGACCACTTGCTCGGGCGTGCCTTCGATGACAAGTTGTCCCCCGCCTGTGCCGCCTTCGGGACCAAGATCCAATAGCCAGTCTGCTTCGGCGATGATGTCCAAATTATGCTCAATCACAACGACTGTATTGCCTGCTTCGACGAGCCTGTGGAGCACGCGAATAAGTTTTTCTACATCCGCCATGGATAAACCAACGGTTGGCTCATCCAGCACATATAAAGTATGGGGGAGTCTGGATGCCCGGCCTGTTGTGATCACGCCTTCGGTCATGCGCGCTTTTGCAAGCTCGGTCACGAGTTTGATGCGTTGTGCTTCACCGCCCGATAGTGTTGGTGAGGGCTGGCCGAGTGTGAGGTAACCCAATCCGACATCTTGCATCAGCTGTAGGGGGTGACGGATGCGCGGGTGGGCTGCAAAATAGCCGATCGCATCATCGACTTCGAGCGCCAGAACTTCGCCCGCATGTTTTTCACGCATGCGTACACCCAGCGTATCTGTGTTGAATCGTGCACCCGCACAGGCGTCACAAGGCACTTTAACGTCAGGCAGAAAGCTCATTTCCAGCGTGCGCATGCCTTGGCCTTCGCATATCGGACAGCGGCCATCGCCTGTATTGAAAGAGAATCGTCCCGGTCCCCAACCACGAATGCGGGCTTCGTTGGTTTCTGCAAATTGCTTACGGATATCATCCCAGAAACCAATATACGTTGCCGGGCAGGATCTGGGTGTTTTACCAATGGGTGTCTGGTCCACTTCAAGGACGCGATCGATACGGTCCCAGCCTGTGATCGCATCGCAACCTTGCCATGCTGGATCACCACGCATCGCCACGGCTTTGCTCAGATTGTCGAGCAGGATTTCACGGGCGAGTGTGGATTTCCCCGAGCCGGAGACTCCTGTCACGACGCTCAGACGACCGATCGGGAAGTGCGCATCAATATGGCGCAGGTTGTGCCGTGTCGCGCCTTTGACAGTGATCATCTCCGTATCAGGTTCGATAGGACGTCGCGGCTGGAGAGGGTGGACGAGAGGATGTCTGAGGTAGTGTCCGGTCATTGACTCGGGCGCATCCATCAGATCTTTAAGTGTGCCTTGGGCTACGACGCGTCCACCGCGCACACCTGCGCCGGGTCCGATATCAATGACATGTTCGGCGCGACGAATGGTATCGTCGTCATGTTCAACGACGACCAGGGTGTTGCCGTTTTTCTCGAGACGCGCAAGCGCGCCCAGCAAAATTCGGTTGTCACGCGGGTGCAAACCAATTGTCGGCTCGTCCAGGACGTAGCAGACACCCTGCATATTCGAACCAAGCTGCGCGGCAAGTCGAATTCTTTGAGCTTCACCGCCCGAGAGCGTGGGCGCGGCGCGATCCAACGCGAGGTAACCTAGTCCGACTTCCTGCATGAATTGCAGGCGTGCGCGAATTTCGCTCAAAATATCCCGGGCGATTTCCGCATCCCGTCCTTTCAGGACAAGCGCGGTGAAGAACGTATGCGCATCCGAGACGGGTAAACCAGCAAGCTCAGCGATGGATTTGTCTTTCCATAAGACTGCGCGGGCGATCGGATTCAGACGCGCGCCATGGCAGCTATTACAGACATGCGTTTCACCTTCGTACCAGGCGTTCCATGCCGTTTCTTCACCTGTTTGTTCCGCATCAAACCCTTGTAGCTGCAGGCCTGTGCCAAAGCATCCCGTGCACCAGCCGTGTTTGGAGTTATAGGAAAACATGCGGGGATCAGGTTCTGGAAAGCTCGTGCCGCAACTCGGGCATGCGCGTTTGACTGAGAAATGCTCCTGTTCCAGCTTTGCACCCATATCTTCGGTGAGCTTGCCAAGCGGCCAGACCAGGCTCATGACACCCTGTCCGTGCTCAAGCGCACTGCGTACCGCTTCGCGCAACTCTGCTTCGTTGTTGCTGCCAACGGTCAAGTCGGCGACAGGGAGTTCGATCGTATGTTCTTTAAAGCGATCCAGTCTCGGCCATTTTGCTGTGCCAATAAACGCATCATCTACGCGCAAGTGGGTATAGCCCTTGCCTGCTGCCCATTTCGCGAGGTCTGTGTAGAAACCTTTGCGCGCGGTCACCAGCGGCGACATCAGTCCGATGCGATGCCCTTTGTGGTCGCGCATGATGCGAGCGACGATCTGGTCCGCACTTTGTGGTTCGACGCTGACCTGACAGGTCGGACACATTTGCGTGCCGAGTTTCATGTAGAGCAGGCGCAGGAAGTGATGGATCTCCGTCATCGTTGCGACCGTCGACTTTCTACCACCCCGGCTCGTGCGCTGCTCAATCGCAACCGTGGGAGGAATGCCAAAAATCGCATCTACATCGGGTTTGCCTGCTGGTTGCACAATCGCGCGTGCATAGGCATTGAGCGATTCCAGATAACGGCGCTGACCTTCATTGAACAAAATATCGAAAGCGAGTGTGGATTTTCCCGAACCGGACACGCCCGTAATCACAGTGAATTTGTCGTGTGGAATACTGACGCTGATGTTTTTCAAATTGTGTTCGCGTGCATGCAGAATATCAATGCTGGTTGCTGCACGACGTTTTTCTTTTAGTACGGTCTGTAGCGATCTTCCTTGCTTTTCAGCGCCGGGCTCCTGTAATACGCGGGCGTTCGCTGCGACGTCGAACTGCGTGCCAATCGCATCCGGAGTCATGGCCGTTGCGTATTCTCGCAGCGCCTCGCCTGTGTAGGAGGTGGGATGGGCCATGACATCTTCAGGGCTACCCGCGACAATTAATTCGCCGCCTGCCGAACCGCCATCGGGTCCGAGATCAATGACCCAGTCGGCTGCGCGGATCACATCAAGGTTGTGTTCGATGATTAATAGCGTGTGACCCGCGCCCAGCAGTTTTCTGAACGCGCGCATCAGGCGCGCGACATCATCAAAGTGCAAACCGGTAGTTGGTTCGTCAAAAAGAAACAGACTGCCTTTTTTCGCCAGCTTGGTCGTCGATATGCCGCTGCGAGCAGCCTCGGCAAGGTGGCCGGCAAGTTTCAGGCGTTGTGCTTCGCCTCCCGATAAGGTGGGGACGGGTTGGCCGAGTTTGACGTATTCCAGCCCTACATCCGCCAGAGGCGCCAGTGCGAGTTGTACGTCTTTGAGGCCTTTGAAAAATTCGAGCGCCTCGGAAACCGTCATATCGAGAACGGCGTCAATCGAGGCACGCTTGCCCAGGTGTTCGATTTCGACCTCGCGTACTTCTGGTCTGAAACGTTTGCCGTCGCAATCCGGACATCTGATGTAGACATCGGACAAAAATTGCATCTCGACGTGTTCAAAACCCGTACCACCACAAGTCGGGCAACGACCGTCGCCGCTATTAAAACTGAACGTGCCCGGCGTATAGCCCCGCTCGCGCGCGACTGGAGCTTGAGCGAAAAGCTTACGGATCGGATCAAACGCACCGACATAACTGGCGGGGTTTGAGCGGGCAGTCTTGCCGATCTGCGCCTGATTCACCATCACAACATCGGCGAGCTGTTCTGCGCCAAGGATACGGTCGAAGGGGCCGGGTGATTCGGTTGGCTTGCCCATGATCTTGAGCAATCCTGGATACAGTACATCCTGAATGAGTGTTGATTTGCCGGATCCTGACACGCCCGTCACGCAGACTAGTCGACCCAGAGGGATTTCGATAGAAACGTTTTTAAGGTTGTTGGCGGTAACGCCTTCAAGCAATAGCCTAGGTGTGCCGGGCAGCACCGCCAAAGGGCGAGGCGATTCCACTTTCATGTGGCCGCCCATATATTTACCGGTCAGAGTATTGGCGTCCTTGAGCTGTTGTGGCGTTCCGTCAAAGACGATATGTCCACCCCGCTCGCCAGGTCCTGGGCCTACGTCGATTACACGATCTGCGGCGATCATCACTTGCGGATCATGTTCAACCACGACCAGGGTGTTCCCGGCATCTCGCAGTCGATGCATGACTTCGGTCACACGGTGAATATCGCGCGGATGCAAACCAATCGAAGGCTCATCCAGCACAAAGAGTGTGTTGACTAATGAAGTGCCCAGTGCGGTGGTCAGGTTGATACGCTGAACTTCACCCCCTGACAGCGTGCGGCTCTGGCGATCCAGTGTCAGGTAGCCGAGACCCACATCGCATAAAAATTTTAAACGCGCGCGGACCTCAGTGAGCACCAGATCCATTGCGGCATCGAGGGCACCGGCAAATTTAATCGTGTCAAAAAATGCTCTCAACTCAACGATCGGTGTGAGCATCATGTCCTGAATCGTTTTACCTTCTATCCTCCAGAGCAATGCGTCAGGTTTGAGGCGTGCGCCATGGCAGGTCGGACAGGGCGTATAGCTGCGGTACTTTGAGAGCAGGACGCGTACGTGCATCTTGTAGGACTTGGTTTCAAGCCAGTTAAAGAATTTTTGTACGCCATACCACTGCGTTTTCCAGGCTTGATTGCCGCCCTTCCAGAGTGGATCTCCGTCGAGTACCCATTCCTGATGTTCGGGCGGGAGGTACTTCCAAGGTGTATTGGTCGAGACGTTCGCACGCTTGGCATATTTTAGGAGCTCGTCCTGACAATCCTTGTAACTTGGTGTTTGCCATGGTTTGACTGCACCTTGTTCCAGCGTTTTATTCTCGTCTGGAATAACCAGGCCAAAATCGATGCCGATCACACGGCCAAAACCACGACAGGCCTCGCAGGCACCGAGCGGTGAGTTGAATGAAAAAGAGCTGGGGAGTGGATCGCTGTAGCTGATATTGCATTCAGCGCAATGAAGTTTGTCGCTGAATTTCCAGACGTGCGTGTCTCGACCGTCCGCATCGACCGCATGGATAGCAATCAATCCATTGCCCATTTTGAGTGCGATGTCGAGGGCTTCCATGACGCGTGAAGTCTCCGCGCTGGAGAAACGAAAACGATCTTGAATAACCCGTAGTGTGCGTAAAACGGGAGGCGTGTTGGCTGATTTTTTCGAGCCTGATTTCTTGGGCTGAGCCGCCGAGTCGGTTTGGGATGCCGCCGCAGACGCAGTTCCCGTTGCTGGAGATACCGAATTTTCATCCGCATGCACGCGCGTGTAGCCTTGTTGATCTAGAAAGCCGCGGATCTCTTCTTCAGTAAAACTTGCAGGGACCTGCACGGGGAAGGTCACCACTAAACGCGGGTCACCACACTCTACTGCCCGTTTGCCAAGTGCAGCAAGAATAGAGGCGGTACTGTCCCTGCAGACAGCCTGCCCGCAGCCACGACAAAATAGCTGGGCGCCGCGTGCGAAGAGTAATTTCAGATGGTCATTGAGCTCGGTCATCGTACCGACCGTGCTGCGTGAGCTGCGCACAGGGTTGGTCTGATCAATCGCAATCGCAGGCAGGATGCCCTCAATGCGATCAACTTGGGGTTTGTCCATCCTGTCCAGAAATTGGCGGGCATAGGGCGAGAATGTCTCGACATAGCGTCGCTGCCCCTCGGCGTAGAGCGTATCGAAGGCCAGAGAGCTCTTGCCCGAGCCACTGACGCCCGTGATCACGGTCAATTCGCCGGTATTTAGGGTCAAATCCAGGTTTTTCAGATTGTTCTGGCGCGCGCCAGTAATACGGATGATTGGGTTCATAGTGCAATCATAGAGCGAGCAGAGGTCATTTGATGTCTAAAACAGGTAAATGCCCGTATTGTTTTTAGGTTAATATAGGGGGTTCCTTATCGGAGATCCGTCATGGCTTCAGAAACAAAACGTACACGCCGTAACACCCTCGAGCGCCGTTGTTTGGGCAAGGCCTTCAAGCGCCTGTTCGTCAACGCCCCTAAAGGTGTGTTCAAAATGCTGGAAAAAGTCAAAAAGGCTTAATTCCCGCATTTGATTGAATCTGGCAGCTACAACTGCCAATAAATAGTTTCAATCTACAAAAACCGTCAGCGATTTCGTTGGCGGTTTTTTTATGTGCGCCCAGCATGGGCGCACTCTTGCGGGTGCAAGTCCCGCCGTAAGTTGATCACAGCGAACGAAGCGAAGCGCAACTGCGTGAGGGCGACCGAGTGTGGGAAGGAAGCGTGGAGCGAAGCTGCGAGCCGATGAACAAGAACCGGATAGAAGGCACTGCCGAGCAGGGCGAGCGGGCATGAAACCGCAAAGCCCTTGTGATCAAGGCGAGGTGGTGTAGATCCGGCGGCTGTGCAGTGAAGGAGTGCGTTCTTACCTGGGGAGATCTCGCCTCACGCCTGAAAGGGCGACGGTGTCGAATCGGAGCGAGAAGTCAGCAGAGGTCGTAGTAGTCAGAGACTGGGGCGGTGAGCCTGAAACCTCTGGCGAAGGACCAAACGAGAGGGAGTGTTTAAGGCCATGTCGATGCAAGACGGAGTGCGTCAGATGCCCGGGCAACCGGGGCGGATGGGGGCTGCGCGCAGTGAAGCTGTGCAAATACCTGTCAGCGACGAACCGGACTGCCCGCGACATACCACCGAGAGCACAGGGTCAGCGCTGCTGCATGCAGCGCTGACAAGAGAGAACTTGCAGAAAGCGTTCAAGCGGGTGCGCGCCAATAAAGGTGTCGCAGGCGTGGACGGTCTGGATATTGATCAGACTGCGCGCGCGTTGGTGCACACGTGGCCTGTCATTCGCCAACAAATTCTACAAGGGATGTACCGGCCAAGTCCGGTGCGACGGGTCGCGATCCCGAAGCCCGATGGTGGCGAGCGCGAGCTCGGTATCCCGACGGTGACAGATCGTCTGATCCAGCAGGCACTGTTGCAAGTACTGCAACCAATTCTTGACCCCACCTTTAGCGAGCATAGCTACGGCTTTCGTCCCGGACGGCGTGCGCACGATGCGGTACTTGCCGCGCAGTCGTACGTGCAGTCTGGTCGTCGAGTCGTCGTGGACGTTGATCTGGAGAAGTTCTTTGATCGTGTCAGCCACGACATCCTGATTGACCGGCTTCAGAAACGTATCGCAGATGCCGGAGTGATCCGTTTGATTCGTGCGTATCTGAACAGCGGCATCATGCAGGATGGTGTGCTCACGCAACGGCAACAGGGCACGCCGCAAGGCGGGCCACTGTCGCCGCTTCTGGCAAACGTCATGCTCGATGAAGTGGACAAAGAATTGGAGCGCCGCGGTCATTGCTTCGCACGCTACGCAGATGACTGCAACGTTTACGTTCGCAGCCGCCGTGCAGGCGAGCGGGTGATGGCGCTGCTGCGACGGTTGTATGCAAGGCTGCACTTGACAGTCAATGAGATCAAGAGTGCGGTAGCAAGCGTGTTTGGTCGTAAGTTCCTAGGCTACAGCTTCTGGGTAGCCAAAGGACGGGAGGTCAAACGTCGTGTGGCGGATAAACCTATGGCAACGTTCAAACAGCGGATCAGGGAACTGACTCGACGTTCGGGCGGGCGTAGCATGCGTGAAGTCGTCCAAAAGCTCAGGCCGTACCTGTTGGGCTGGAAGGCTTACTTTGGACTTGCGCAAACGCCACGGGTACTGAACACACTCGATGAATGGCTGCGGCATCGCTTGCGAGCTATACAACTAAAACACTGGAAGCGAGGCAAAACTATGCACCGAGAACTACTGACGCTAGGCGCGACCCCCGGGGTGGCGAGACGTGTGGCAGCGAGCTCTAGGTGTTGGTGGCGCAATAGCGACCGGTTACTTAAAACGGTGCTGACGATCGGATATTACGATCGGCTGGGGGTGCCCCGTCTCTCATGACCTCAACCTCTCGAACCGCCCGGTGCGGACCCGCATGCCGGGTGGTGTGGCAGGGGCGCAATCAATTATGATTGCCCCCTATGCCGATCGATTTTCTGACCAATATCCTGGGCGAGCGGATCAATTAAACTGTCGCATCAGTTAGTCGGCATCTAGAGATGTAACGGAGAACGTATTTTGCAAATTGATCAAGTCAAAATCGCAGTGGTTGGCCTGGGCTACGTTGGGCTGCCTCTGGCAGTCGAGTTCGGCAAAAAAATGCCTGTGATCGGATTTGATATTAATCGTCCGCGCGTCGATGAATTGAATCGTGGCCATGACCATACGCTCGAAGTCGATGCGGCTGAGTTGGCGAGTGCCACGCAATTAACTTTTACCACTGAGCTCGCTGAGCTTGCGAAAGCTAATTTCTATATTGTTACCGTACCAACACCGATTGATCGCTACAAAAATCCCGACCTCACCCCGCTTATCAGAGCCAGCGAAACAATCGGCAAAGTGCTTAAACCCGGCGATATCGTGGTGTACGAGTCGACCGTTTACCCAGGCGCTACCGAAGAAGATTGCGTGCCTGTGCTTGAGCGTGTCTCAGGGCTGAAATTCAATCAGGATTTTTTTGCTGGCTACAGCCCTGAGCGGATCAATCCCGGCGATAAAGCCCATCGCGTGAGCACGATTAAAAAGGTGACTGCTGGTTCAACACCCGAGATCGCCTTGCTGGTGGATGCGGTTTACCGACAGATTATTGTTGCCGGTACGCACCTCGCTTCAAGCATTCGCGTCGCCGAAGCCGCGAAAGTCATTGAAAATACACAGAGAGACGTCAATATCGCGCTGATTAATGAACTCGCCCTGATATTTAACAAGATGGGTATTGATACCGAAGCCGTGCTCGAAGCTGCAGGAACCAAATGGAATTTTTTACCATTTAGACCTGGTCTTGTTGGCGGGCATTGCATTGGTGTCGATCCTTATTACCTGACGCATAAAGCGCAGTCGATTGGCTACCACCCGGAAATCATCCTCGCGGGCCGTCGTCTGAACGACGCGATGGGCTCCTATGTTGTGACGCAATTAATCAAGCGCATGACACAGCAGGGTATTCAGGTCAAGAGTGCGAAGATCCTGGTGATGGGGTTGACCTTTAAGGAAAACTGCCCAGATCTGCGCAACACGCGTGTGGTCGATATCGTGCAGGAATTACAGGATTATCTGGTGTCGGTGGATGTGTACGATCCCTGGGTCGAAGTGCAAGAGGCGGAACACGAATACGGCATCACTCCCATTACTACGCTTGCGTCTGGTAGTTATGACGCAGTAGTCATAGCGGTAGCGCACGGTCAGTTTGTCGCCATGGGCATGGATCAAATCCGTTCGCTGTGCAAGCCAGCGCACATTGTGTATGACCTGAAATATCTGTTCCCTGCGGCGCAGACGGACATGCGTCTCTAAACACGTGTGGCTCTAAATATGCGGCGCAAATTAAATAAAGTGAGAGTTTCAGTATGACAAGCCGTTACGAGCAGGTCCAGAACGAATTGCGCGCTAATCCACGCAAGTGGCTGGTCACTGGCTGTGCAGGGTTCATCGGTTCGAATCTGACTGAAACATTGCTGCGTTTGAATCAGACAGTTGTAGGTCTGGATAATTTTGCAACGGGCTATCAGCACAATCTGGATGAGGTTCAAGCCTCTGTCGACACCGCCCAGTGGGCGAACTTTTCCTTTATCGAAGGCGATATTCGTCGTCCTGAAATATGTGCCCACGCAGCCAGTGATGTCGACTTTGTTTTGCATCAGGCAGCCCTAGGCTCTGTGCCGCGTTCGATTGCTGATCCTGCGACCACCAATGATGTGAATATTTCCGGTTTTCTCAATATGCTGGTCGCCGCACGCGACGCAAAAGTTAAGGCTTTTGTGTTTGCAGCATCGAGTTCGACTTATGGAGATCATCCGGCCTTACCTAAAGTCGAGGACCAGATCGGTAAGCCCTTGTCTCCCTATGCCGTTACAAAATACGTCAACGAGTTGTACGCCGATGTGTTTGCCAGAACCTATGGGCTCAATAGTATTGGCTTGCGATATTTCAACGTGTTCGGTAAACGTCAAGATCCCGATGGCGCTTATGCGGCGGTGATTCCAAAATGGATTGCTGCAATGATTCGTGGCGATGATGTTGTGATCAACGGTGATGGTGAGACTAGTCGTGATTTTTGTTTTGTAGAAAATGCCGTCCAGGCAAATATTCTCGCAGCGATGGCGTCATCCAACGGTATGAATCAGATTTATAACGTTGCGGTCAATGCGCGAACGAGTCTGAATGAATTGTTTGAACAGTTAGCCTCGACACTCGGCAAGCATCAGATTCAGTATCTGAAATCGCCGGTTTACCGTGAGTTCAGAGCCGGCGATGTCCGTCACTCGCAGGCAGACATCAGCAAGGCGAAAAACTTATTGGGATATGCGCCTACGCACACTATTTCCCAGGGCCTTGGCGTTGCGATGCCCTGGTATGTGAAATTCTTGAAATAGTTTTAGCCGCTGGCGAGTTTGCGTACCCAGTGGGCGGTTGATGGGTCGTACGGGCTCACGTCCGGATCACTGCCAAGCGCATCTAGTCGGCGTTCTATATCTCCTGCGACGCGCTTGCCAAACTCCACACCCCATTGATCAAAGGGATTGATGCCCCAGATCACGCCCTCGACAAATACTTTGTGCTCGTAGAGTGCAAGGAGTGCGCCGAGCTGTCTGGCATCCAGTCGTGGCATCACAATCAACGTGGAAGGTCGACCGCCTGGATGCACGCGGTGTTTTGCAAGTAGTGCGGCACGCTCTGGGTCGGAGACGGTTTTTTTAACCTCGTTCAGTGCTTTTTCGAAGGACTTGCCTTCAAGCAAAGCTGCGCGCTGGGCGAGACAATTCGCGATAAGCAGTCTGTGATGACGGGTATGGCGATGGTCAGGTTTTGCGCACAAAATAAAGTCAACGGGCGCGCCCTTTCCATCTTGATGGAGCCACTGAAAAAAAGTGTGTTGACTATCCGTGCCAGGCATTCCCCATACAACAGGGCTACTCGGTACGTCGAGTGTTTCTCCATCACGCATGGTGGATTTGCCAAGCGACTCCATCTCGAGTTGCTGCAACCACGGCACCAGATTGTAGAGTCGAGCATCATAAGGACAGAGCGCCAGAGTAGCGTACCCAAGGACACTGCAATTCACAACGCCACTGAGAGCCATTTGTACCGGAGCGTTATGTTCTGTCGGTGCGTTCAGGAAGTGTTCATCCATAGCGGCAGCACCTGCCAGCATTTCGTTGAGTGCTTCTTGCCCGAGTCCAAGTGCGATGGGTAAACCGATAGAGGACCAGATTGAATATCTGCCCCCGACCCAATCCCAGAATTCAAAAATGTGCTCATCACAGATGCCGAATTCTTGTGCAGCGCGACGGTTTGCGGTGACCGCGACAAAATGGTCAAGAGGATTTTCAACCCCTCCAGCTCTCAGCCAGTCAATTGCACAAGCTGCGTTGGCAAGTGACTCAACGGTTGTGAATGATTTTGAAGAAATAATAACCAGCGTGTCGAGTGGGTCGATACCTTCGAGTGCTGAAGTAATGGCGTGCGCATCCACGTTAGATGCAAAGCGAATATTTCGACGACCAGGCCCACCTTTGAGGGATTTCACTGCTAAACGCGGACCCCAGTCACTGCCGCC
>CAIPID010000415.1 GCA_903865015.1 uncultured beta proteobacterium
CCACGCCAGGCCATAGCGGGCCAGATCACCGACTTTGTAGTTTTCGACCACAATATCGGAGGTTTTGGCGAGTTCGCGAACGATGTCCTGACCTTCCTTGGTCGATATATCAAGCGTGACGGACTTTTTGGCTCGATTGACCGCCATAAAGTAAGCAGAATCGCGTGTTTCCTGGCCTTGCGCATCTTTTAGGAATGGAGGGCCCCAGGCACGCGTGTCATCGCCTTTCTTGGGGCGTTCAATTTTGATGACCTCCGCACCCATATCGGCGAGGTTTTGAGTGGCCCACGGCCCAGCAAAAATTCTAGATAAGTCCAATACACGAAGATGGCCAAGCGCAGTTTTCATTTTTCAAGTCTTATTTAGCGGATATGGATCACTCAATCATAGCGAATTCTTCGCTACTTCGTTGTTTTAGAGCGATAAGTAGGCGGTGACTTACGTAAATGATTGAGGATGCTTTTTAGGCCGTTATGATCGATTTCTTGCATGAGTTGCAGGAGTTGACCGATCTCTCCTGTGGGAAAGCCTTCGCGGGCGAACCAGTTCAGGTAGTTGCCTGGCAGATCGGCAATCAGGGTGCCCTTGTGTTTGCCAAAAGGCATGGGCCAGGTCACCAGCTTTTCGAGATCTTCGGGTTTCATGCGTCGTTGTATTTCTAAGCTTCCGTTGGCTTAGTTTTAAACACCTTGATATAGGCTTTCGTGACCAGCGATGCGATGACCTCTGACCGTGGCTCTTTATATTGTTCGGCGAGCGCTTCAAGCTGGCGCGCCACCTCTGGCGCCAGAATCATTTCGACACGTTTCGCGCCCTCGGCCAGTCGTTTGCGGCGATGTTCGGCTGTGCGCTCGACTGCAGTAATTGGATTCTTGGATCTTGGGCGTCCGCGTCGGGATAGACCGGGCAGAAAAGCTTGTTGAGTATTTTTATCCGGAATCGTTGCTACGGTTTTCTTCACCGGTGCCAGATTGGACTCCGCATCGGGTTTTAATTTTTTTAGAGCGTTTGTTTTTACTTTTTTTTCTTTAGTTGTTTGTGGTGATTGCGCTAAAAAATTTATATCCGGTTCGCCAAATAAATCAAGGGCTGGTGGTTTAGAATTTGACATGTTTTATATTTTTTAATGTACAAAGAAAAATTCCGAATACTTAATTATTATCCGGCTATTAATAATACATTATTTCAATGAGGCGACATGTCAACAGGAGGATTGATTCCCGAAGGATTTGCACCGATTTTCATGGTCGAGCCCTTTACCACGCGTATTGGTCCTATTTACTCAAAAGAAGACGGGCAACAGTTCAGGCTAGGGTTCCTAGTCGATACATCGCATTTGAATATTGAAAAGGTCGTACACGGCGGCATGCTGTCAACGGTTGCGGATCAGGCGATCGGTGTGAATGTGGCGCACGCGAATGGGCAGCATAACGATGTCCTGACGATTCACTTGTCGGTTGATTTCATTAGTCCCGCATTCCTTGGTGAGTGGGTTGAAACCACGACGACGCTCAGCAAAGTAAATGGACGGATCAGATTCGGGAATTGTGAGTTGCGCGTCAAGGACCGTTTGGTCCTTAAGGCATCCGCAATTTTTGCTGCGCGTGTGACGCAGCGGGTGGGGTGAGGGACTTACTGCCTGAACGCAGCACCACCATCCACATTCAATACGACCCCACTGATGTAAGACGCCCGTGCCGAGGCCAGGAACGCGACCGCGTCAGCAACTTCTTCACTGGTCGCCATGCGGCCAAAGGGCAGGTTCATCGTTGACAGGACTTGCTCCTCGGTGAGTTTGTGGTTTGGATCCTTTTCTCCCCAGAGTTTTAAGAGTTTTTCGCCACGATCTGTTTTGGTGAGCGACGGATTGACGCCTACTACACGTACGCCAAAGTCCGTGGATTGACTCCCGACGCTGCGTGTAAAGGCGATCAGACCTGCGTTAGCGGTGGTGCCGATAATGTACTGCGACATCAGACGTTCACCCGCAAAACCAATCACGTTCACGATTACGCCACGCCCTTTTTTCTGCATGGCTTCGCAGGCGGCGCGGGTCAGGTTCACATACCCAAACATCTTAAGATCAAAAGATTGTCGCCAGCCTTCTTCCGTGGTGTCGGTCAGCTTGCCGCTTGGATTGGATCCGGCGTTATTGACCAGGATGTCGTAGTCCCCGGCAAGATTCGCTAAGCGCATTTGTTCTTCGGAGTTAGACAGATCGACGGAGTGAATATCGACCTTGACGCCTGGGTAAGCTTTTTGTAGTTTGAGTTGTGCGTCTTTGAGGGATTGCAAATCCCTGGAGGCGAGGGTTACGTTGCAGCCTTCAGCGGCAAAGATTTGCGCGCAGGCAAAGCCGATACCTTTGCTGGCACCTGTGATGAGTGCGTGTTTTCCTTTGAGCTCGAGATCCATAGCGAATAATCCTTTTAATTGATGCGATAGACGCGGATAGCGTTATCTGCAAAGAGTTTTTGTTGATCGGCGAAAGGCATATGGGCGACTGAGCGTTTAAAGCACGAGTAAACGTAGTCCCAGCTCCCTTTTAAGCTATCAACAGGGAAATTAGAGGCAAACATGCAACGATCTACGCCAAACATTTCAATCGTTTCGCGGATGATGGGGCCATTTTCCTCCAGCGTCCATGGGCGATCCGACACGCATAGACCAGATATTTTGCAGGTGACGTTAGGAACGCTGGCTAAGGCCTGCATACCTTTGCGCCAATTCGCCATCGATTCTTTATCTCGATTCCATGGGTAACCCGTGTGATTAAGTACGACAGGCATATTGGGGTAGAGGGCGGCGACCTCCGCGCCTTCTGCAAGATGCCACCAGGGCAGCCTTAAGTCCCAGGAGAGCTTGTATTTTTCGAGTAAACCCAGCCCGGCAATCCATTTTGGATCCTGCAAGCTGCGAGGTTGACCACGCACGCTTTCACCTGGCTTAGGCGCGATAATCGGTTTGGTCCGAATACCGCGTACAAGCTTGAATGAAGCTTGTTGCGCAATGATCTCCTCTGCATTGGGCGTATCGACCCACGCATGGGCCACGATCACGCTCGGTAAGCCATATTGCTCGTTTACTTTAGTAAAAAACTCTGTCTCGGGCACTTGCTGGCTGCGGTCGCATTCGGCCTCAATGGCAACTGCGCCGACGAGATTATGCAGACTCGTTGCGCGAATGTATTCGGGGGCGAGATAGGTGCGTTGAAAGGCCGAGTAATCGCCCAGCCAATTGTGCTCGGGATGTACAAGCCAATCATAGTTAATCGGACCTTGCAGGTCCCACAGATGGAAATGCGCATCAACGATACGCAAAGTTGCTTGTTCGCGTTCCATGTCCGTGACGGGTAGGGCGCGGGCAAAAGCATTGATTGATTCAGTCTTCATGTGTGCCGCTTTATAAAGTCAGATATTGAGATTTCACACTATCAATCTCGTTTTTAAATTGTGCGATGGGTGCCTGATAGACAATCCGTCCCTTCGCCATGACAAACATCTCATCAGCGATACGCTCGGCAAGATTGAGGTTTTGTTCGATCACCAATAGCGTCACGCCTTCGTTTTTCAGTCGAATAAATACGTCGACGAGTTCTCGTACAACCTTAGGTGCGAGTCCTTGTGAAGGCTCGTCGAGTAACAGGATGCTTGGATCACTGGCTAAGGCGCGTGCGATTGCGACCATCTGCTGCTCGCCACCAGAGAGCTGACTGCCTTTGTGATGAATCCGCTCCTCGAGTCTGGGGAATAACGAAAACAATGCCTCCGTGGTCCAGCGCTTTGCAGGTTTGCGCTGTGCGACTTTGATGTTTTCCATGACGGTCAGGTCAGGAAACAGCATGCGCCCTTCAGGTACATAACCGACTCCGGCGCGCGCGACCAGATGCGGGCCATAGCGTGTAATGTCCTGGTCGCCAATTTTTATACTTCCTTGATGGACGGGAACCAGACCCATGATGGATTTAACGGTAGTCGTTTTGCCAACGCCGTTGCGTCCAAGTACCGCACCGATGGTGCCGGCTTTTAGATGCAGACTGGTACCGTGCAAGACATGACTCGGTCCGTAATTGGCATGGATTTCTTCGAGCTTCAACATTAATCGAGTCCTCCCAGGTAGGCGTCTTGCACGCCCGCATCGGCTTTGACTTCTTCAACAGTTCCGTCAGCGATCAGGCGACCTCGGTGTAATACGGCGATACGATCAGCCAGACTAAACACCACATCCATATCGTGTTCGACCAATACAACGGTCAACGATTCCTCTTCAAGCATGGCTTTGAGTGTATTGACGGTTCGGTGTGTCTCCTGAATAGACATGCCTTGGGTAGGTTCGTCGAGCATCAGGATAGCGGGTCGCTGCGCGAGTGCCATGGCCACTTCGACCAGACGTTGATCACCATGGGACAGGGTGCCTGCAGGGGTGTCGTAAATCGCGCTGAGGTTGAGTCTAGCCATCGCTTGCTCAGCGAGGCCGCTGGCTTGCTCAAGGACACTTGCTCCGCCGAACATTTTCCATCTGCCAGAAAGTTTACCTTGCGCAGCCAGACGAACATTATCAAAGGCTGACATCTCGGGGAACAGCGCAGATAACTGGAATGTCCGCGAGATGCCACGCTGGCAAATAGCTTGAGAGCGCATGCCGGTAAGATCTTCGTTGTTGACGATCACTTGTCCGCCGGTAGGTTTTAATGTGCCAGCAATGACATTAAAGAGCGTTGATTTGCCAGCTCCATTCGGTCCGATAACCGCTCTGACCTCACCTTGCTGGACTTTCAAGCTCACATCGGCAAGTGCCGCGAGTGCGCCGAAATTACGCCCTACCCCAATACATTCGAGTGCTGTGGTCATGCTGATTGGCCTCCTGCCGTGTGGGCTGGTTCGGGCGTTTGGGATGCGGCCTTTTTATTTGAGCGCAGGAACAATTTTTTATTCAGGATGCCAAGAATCCCGTCTGGTGCAAACATCACGAAACCTATGAATATGATGCCCATGAATAAGCCCCAGGTTTCTGTCAGTTCACTGAGTTTGTGTTCGACCATGATGAAAAAGACTGCACCCAACATCGGTCCAATCAGTGTGCCTTTACCACCTACGATCACCATAATCAGAACCTGACCCGATACGGTCCAGAACAACATCTCGGGATTGGCGAATCCTGCAAATGAGGCATATAAGGCACCCGCCATACCTGCAAACAAATAGGCCAGACTAACTACTGCAATTTTGTAGCGACGGGTGTTGTAGCCAAGGGCTAATACTTTCACTTCGTTTTCACGAATGCCCCGCAACACTTGACCAAAGGGAGCACGAATCAATGCGCGACAAAAGAAATAACTAGCAAACAGGCACCCAAGAGCGAACATATAAAAGCCGGTTTTAGTCGTGAGGACTGACCAGCCAAATGGTCCAAGTCTACGTGGAATGCCCGATAAACCATCTGAGCCACCCGTCACGCCGACCCATTTCATTGCGACGGCATAGCCTAGTTGACCAAACGCGAGCGTCAGCATGGCGAACGACACGCCTGTTGCCATCGTGCAGCTCCAGGCGATACCGATCGCGAAAATACCGACAATCACGGCACTTAACAAAACGACAAATGGAAGGGGAATATTTGTATGCAGAGACAGCAGTGCGCAGACATAAGCACCCAGGCCATAGGCCCCAGCGTGTCCAAACGATACCAGTTTGGTATAGCCCACCATCAGGTCTAGACTCATGGCAAACAGAGCCAGAATGACAAGCTCGGTGAGCAGGGTCATTGCATAAACAGGTAAATATTGAGGCGCGAAAATTAATGCAAGTATGGCAATCACGCCGATAATTTTGCTTTGCATGATTAAGCCTCCTTACCTAGCAATCCACCCGGACGCACAATCAACACTGCGAGCATCAGAGCGTATAAAAATACCAGTGCGAAGTCGGGGAAAAAGAAATTTCCGAAAGTCTGTACTGCTGCGACGATCAGGCTGCCGAAGATCGCGCCCAGAAAACTACCCATTCCACCAATGATGACAATCACAAAGGCATCGATCACTGCCGAGGACATGCCAAGTGAGGCGGTGACTGAAGGCGCAGCCAGGACGCCACCGATTGCCGCCAATGCGCAGCCCAGCGCAAACACACCAGACCGAATTAAATTGATGTCAGTGCCAAGCGCATGCACCATTTGTGAGTTTTGCGATGTGGCTCGAATCAGTAAGCCTAAACGTGTGCGTTCTAAAAATATCCAGATAACCGTTGAAGCAATACCGCCCGCAGCGATCAAGAATATTCTGTAGACCGGCATGGGTTCATCAAAAATAAACAAGACGCCATCGAGACCTGAAGGCAGGGGCACTTGCAGGGGGGGGGCACCCCAGAGCAGCCGGGTGACCTCTGCAATCACCAAAGTCAGACCAAAGGTCACCAGCAAGAATGCATCTTCGTCACGCTTGTACAGGTGCCTGAGGAAACCGATTTCAAATATCAACCCAATCAGACCAACGACCAAGGGCGCGATGAGCATAGCCAGCCAGACGCTGCCTGTTAAACGAGCCGTGGTGTAGCCGATGTAAGCGCCAAGCATATAGAGCGCGCCATGTGAAAAATTCACAACACGCATAATGCCAAAAATAAGCGCTAGACCGCTACCGAGAAAGAACAGCAGAGATGCTTGAGACAACGCGTTAAGCGTCTGAATCAATATAAAGGAAAAGGTTTCCACGACAAGCCTTGTCAGAAATGCATGTAACTGCGTGACCGCTCATTGAACGGTCACGCGATAGGCAGATAAAGCAAGCTGGGCGTTAAGCGTCGAAGTTCTTTTTTCGACACGCCGGCGTGATCTGATCCCATGGGTATTTCTTGACGAGGACAGGTAGCAAAGCACCATCGACCTTATCGACTCTCACGACAAAGCCTTCCTCTAAACTCTGGTGATCACAGGCGCGGAATTTCGCGGGGCCTTTCACAGTGTCGAGTTCCATGTCATTGAGCGCTGCAACCAGATCTGCGGACTTGATACTGTTCGCTTTTTTGATGGCGGCACCGATGAATTGCAAGGCTTTCCATTGTTCGCCATCGTTCCAGTCGGGTGTATCCTTGATTTCTTTTGTGAATTGCTCCACGAATTTTTTATTTTCAGGGTAGTCGTAGGTCGACATGTAGCGCATCGTTCCGATCACGCCTTTAGACGCTTCGCCGACCGCTTTGATGGTCGAGAGCTCAATCAGTGTCGTGAACATTTTTACTTTATCACCGAGTCGATATTGAGCAGCCTGCGTCATAAACGCGTTGGCGTCGTCGCCCGATTGCACCATCATCAAACCGTCTGCGCCAGATTGGCGGATTTTGGTGATGTAACTCGAAAAATCACGTGTACCAGTAGGTGCGAACACCTTACCAACGAATTCGATGTTATTTCGCTTCATTTCCTCTTCGAATGCGGCGACTGTTGAATGCCCCCAAGAGTAATCCATACCGATCGCATAGAATTTTTTAAGACCTGAATCTTTAATGTAAAGAGACAGTAGGCGAGCTTCTGTCGGACCAGAAGGATTTCCTCGAAAAAAATTCGGCACAAATGCTTCAGCTGTCATACTCGCGTCGCCATTGCCGCAGGCGACGTAGATAGCATCCCATTCGCCAAGTCTTGGCATGACAGCGAGCGTTTCAGAGGAGAATGTAATGCCGGTGAAAATCCTGCAGCCATCGCGCTCAACCATTTGTTGAACTTTACGCACACAGGTCGCAGGGTTGCCGCCCGTGTCTTCGATAATTAGTTCGATCGGACGGCCATTGATACCGCCGGCTGCGTTGACTTGTTTCGCCCACATCGTAGCGGTGCGTTTTGTTTGCTCTGCGACGGCAGCGAGCGAGCCTGTCAGCGCGCATGGAATACCAATTTTGATTGGCTCCGCGGCCAATGCCTGACGCATCAATGCGGGAGTAGAGGCGGCGATTGCTGCAAGTCCTGCGCCACGCAGGAGCGTGCGACGTCCGTTAGACGAAGTGGTCATGGTTTGTCTCCATTAAAGGTTAAGAGTCGTCGCCGTTTGGTCGCGCTCTTTTTTATCTGTGATCAGATTTTTAGTTACAACTCAAATTACACGAAAATGGGTTGGATGCAAAGGCATTTCTATATTGGTTGATGCTTTAATTCACTCCGGATGCATGCCTGCTGCGTCAAACGCCGCCTTCCAGACAACGACTTGCTCTTTCATAAAGTTATCTAACCACGCGGGTGATGAGCCCACCAGCGATAAACCTTGCTTTTGAACTTTCTCCCGAACTTCAGGGCGGGCAATCACTGCGTTGAGCGCTTCACTCATTTTTGTAGCAATTTCGGGAGGTAATTTTGCCGGACCATACAACCCTGCGAAGGTTACTGGTTTGAGTTCGGGTAAACCTGCTTCTTTAACGGTTGGCACATCAGGCAGGAACGGCAGTCGCTCTGGTAAGAGCACAGCGAGAGGACGTAATTTTCCTTCGTTAATTTGTGACAATGTACTGGTAGGTGTTGCAAAGGTCATTTGTACGTGACCACCCAAGATGTCATTGATGGTGGGTGCTTCGCCTTTATAGGGAATCGCATTCATGTCAATTTTCGCTTCATCGCGGATCAAGCTATACATCACTTGTCCTACGCTGCTGAACACTCCAAAGTTCAGCTTGCCAGGATTGCTCTGCGCATAGGCCAGCAGATCTTTTGCATTCTTGATCGGTAAAGCAGGGCTGGCAACAAATATATAGATGTATTGCCCGACAAAAGCCACTGGTGTGAAGCTCGTGATTGGGTCGTAAGGGGGATTTTTTTTCAGTAATGGCACCTGCATCATGGGTGTATTGGATGCCAGAAAGAACGTATGGCCATCAGGCTCTGAGCGCAGCACGTATTCGGCAGCGATCGCTCCGTCAGCGCCAGGTTTGTTTTCGACAATGACGGGTTGACCAAGTGATGCCGTCAATGATTGAGCGAGTATACGCGCCACTACATCCGTTGATCCACCAGGTGGAAATTGCAAAACAATCTTGATAGGCTTGGTCGGCCAGCTTTGCGCAAAAACCAGGCAGCTTGCAAAAGAAAGCATGAATACCGCAAAGAGTCGTGCAAGGAAATTCAAACGCATGGGGTCTCCAGAATTTTTTTAATCACTTTTATCAAGTTTACGAGGATTATTTCGAAATAAAAGTATTTCGTCTCGGTGTTATCCCTAGTTAATGGGTTCCATCATTGCGTGATTCTTTCCCCCCTCATAATTCCTGCTAATCTGAACTGGATAGGCCGTCCATTTGACGCAAGAGGAGATAAGATTGAAAAAAATAATCAATATCCGTCTGGCCGCTTACTTCGCTTACTTATTAGGCGTCGCCTCCACCTCGGTGCAGGCCGCATGGCCCGAGAAACCGATCACTCTCTATGTTTCATACGCTGCAGGAGCGACAACCGATATCACGGCCCGCGCCTTGGGGAGTGCCGCTGAAAAAATTCTGGGTGTACCAATCACTATTGAAAATAAGGCCGGCGGAGGCGGCACGGTTGCTGCTGGTTTGCTTGCGTCAAAAAAGCCGGATGGCTATACCCTGCTGATTGGGTCCTCTGCACCGTTGACCGTTCGTCCTGCGTTGATGAAAGTTTCGTACAAACCATCGGATATCGTTGGGATTATCCAATATAGTTATTTTTACAATGGCTCGGTAGTGATTCCTGCTGATTCGCCGATCAAAAATATCGATGATTTTGTGGCTTATGCAAAAGTCCATCCCGGAATGTCTTATGGCACCGCGGGTTCGGGTGGTGTGGCGACCACCTCGCAGCAAATTGGTGTTGAAATTCTTAAAAAATGTAAAGGACTGGATTTCAAGCATGTTCCGACTAAGGGCGGCACGGAAGCTAACACGATGTTGATGGGCAAGCATCTGGACTTCACTTCGGGGTCAGGCTCGCATTTGCCGTTTGTGGTGGATGGGGTCTTTAAGCAGCTGGTTATTTTTCAGGATACCCGGGATGAAAATTTTCCTGATATGCCTACGCTCAGGGAGATTGGATGTGAATACGATTCGCCCCCCAATAGCGCCATGATTATTTCCGCCCCGAAAGGTTTACCCCCTGCGATCAGTCAAAAACTGGAACGGACTTTTACCCAAATCGTTCAATCACCAGAATTTAAAGCAATGCTTAAGCGTAATTATTTGCCCTATGACTTTAAAGATAGTCAAAAACTTGCAGCAGACCTGGCTACAGAAACGCTGTGGTACAAAAATTATTTCGTTTCAATGGGTGTTTTGAATAAAAAGTAAGCCCGTCGGGGGTGAAGTCGTCGGTTGAATTACATATAATCAATTTTTCTTCAAAACAATATGACGGGGATTCGAATGGGTAAGCACGTTGAGTTGAAAGCCGCTGATGGACACAAGTTTGACGCATATGTCGCCGAACCTGTTGGCAAACCAAAAGGACTGATTGTCGTTGCGCCTGAGATATTCGGTGTAAACAGTCACATTCGTGGTGTCACCGATGGCTATGCTGCAGAGGGCTATCTTGCCGTAGCCCCCGCTTTCTTCGATCGCGCACAGACCAAATACGAAGCAGGCTATACCCCTGAGGATATTGCCGCAGGCGTTGATCTGATGAAAAAAATCTCACTTGACGATTGCCTGCTCGACGTCAACGCTGCGATTGAATTCGGCAAGTCTGCCGGCAAGGTCGGTATCGTTGGTTATTGCTGGGGCGGTGTGATCGCCTGGGTCGCGGCCCAGCGTCTGAAAACCCTGGCATGTTCCGCACCTTACTATGGTGGCGCCATGCCTAACTTTGTCACAGACAAACTGAATTGCCCTGTGATGATGCATTTTGGTGAGACCGATCATTCGATCACATTGGAACAGGCCAAGTCGATCGCTGCCGCTTACCCAGAAGCCGAGGCATTTTATTACCCAGCAGGACACGGCTTTAACTGCGAGCAGCGCGGTTCATACGATGCGCCTTCTGCAAAACTGGCTCTTTCACGTACGCTTGAGTTTTTCAAGAAACACGTCGGTTAATTTTGCGTATTTCAAATCTAGCGTTTGAAATTTCGCGTTGAAATAAAAAGCCTGTCAGAACCGTTCAATTCGGTTCTGACGGGTTTTTTATTTTAAGACCCAGGGAATTTAGCTTGAAGCGTTAAGCCCAGGGATTTGATTGACCTGAGACACAGTTTCCAGCGACATTAACGTATCAAACAACGATTTAGCGATCTCGCCAGCCCCCCCGACTTGCGCGCAGTCTTCAAATTTTGCCCAAAGTTGCTCTCGGCTGAGCGGAATGTCGGGTCCACCACGCACAGCTGTGACCTGACGGCTTTCAATTTTTTTACCGTCCTTGAGTGTGACCGTCACCAGATCGAAAGGTGAATAGCCAGGCAGCTTCGGATCTTCTTTAGTATCGGCGATTACACTGACGCGTTGCATCAGGCTTTGCACAACAGGCTCCTGCACGAATGCATCGGTCAGCTCACTGAGTCCCGCACGACCTGCGACGATGCACGTGGTCATAGCAAATTCCATACTGAATTTTGCCTCAAGTCCTGTTTGTGGATGGTGATTGCGCAGCACTTTGGTATTGCGCTCACTGGTCATCGCGGTAATGCTTTGAATTTGATCTGCGGTGATTTTGTGTTCAGCCACCAGGTCCAGCATGCCGTCGAGCGCACGATGTGTACAAAAGCAGAGCGGGTATTTTTTAACGGACAGTTTGGATTGTGTCAGTCGCCATACGCGACCAGAGTCTACAGGTGCCTCAACGTCTATCTTGCCTGATGGAGAGACGGCCGCCAGAAAGCCTTGAGGATGTTCCAGCGCATCTGGAGACGCGGTGAAACCAGCTTTAGCCAGTCTCGCTGCCATGACGCCTGATTGAGCTGAGCGACCCGCGTGAAAAGGTTTAGTCATCGTACCAAAGTTGGCCATGATGCCTGCACTTTGCGATGCGCCCATCGCGATTGCGGTGGCACATTGTTCGGAGTTGAGTCGATGTAACGACGCACAGGCGGCCGCTGCACCGATTGCACCCAGAATCCCCGTAGGATGCCAGCCCTTTGAGTGGTAGTGCTCAGGTTCCCGGCGTGCGAGATCGGCCCAGACTTCGTAGCCTGCCGCGTAGGCGACCATCATGTCCCGACCACTGGAGCCCAGGGCTTGCGCCTCGGCAATGATGGCAGGAACAAGTACAGTACTCGGATGCCCCTTGATTGCGACATCATCAAAGTCCAACGCGTGGGCCGCGACCCCATTAATCCATGCGGCTTCAGGTGCTTGTGCGGTGTTCCGCGTAAACATCAGATTGGCTGGACCTGACGCAGGGTTTAATACTTCCGTGAGGATTTTTGTGGGTGGTTCATCACGACCAGCCAGCATGACACCGACACAGTCAGCAAAACCCATGTGAATCACATCCAGCGCAGCTTGCGGGAGGTGTTCATATTTCAGTTGCGCAACAAAGGCGCCGAGTTCACGGGTGAGTTGTGTCATTTTTGCATGTCCGCAGCGACTTTTTGACGCAGTTTGTCGAGTGAGCCGCCTTTCATGACAGAGCCAGGTAAAGGATGGCCCACGATGTCTTCGGCAAGTAGACCCGATGCGATAATTTTTTCGAGGTCAATGCCGGTTTCAATTCCCATTTCGTGGCACATGAATACCAGGTCTTCCGTGCAAACGTTGCCCGAGGCACCTGAGTGGGACGCAAACGGGCATCCACCTAAACCGGCCACGGCCGCATCAAAAATTTTCACGCCCATTTGCATACCCGCGTAAGCATTGGCGATGCCCATACCGCGTGTGTCATGCAGGTGTAGCGAAAGTTCGAGTTCTGGGTATTTGTTTCTCACTGCACCGACCACGCGATGAATGCCCCCGGGGGTTGCCCAGGCCATCGTATCTGCAAGCGAAAGGACTTCAATTTTTATGTCGGCTTCTGCGGCCAGATCGAGCAATTGTTGCACCATTTCTAGTACTTTGGATGTAGGCATATCGCCTTCAAAATTACATCCAAATGCAGCCATGACGCTGCCACGGTTGATCGGTACGTTGTAATGCTTAAACATACTAATAATGCCGCGTACGGCTTCTACGTTTTGCGCGAGCGTACGGCGTTGGTTACGCAGGAGGAATTTTTCAGAGGCCGTTAGCGACAAGGAACCTTTGATATCGAGCTTTTGCGTTGCAATCGCACGCTCCAAACCTTTGTCATTGAGCCAGAGACCTGTGTAACGCACACCTTCCTTACGTTTAAAGCCGCGGGCAACTTCTTCTGCGTCTGCCATTCCCGGAACCGCCTGAGGATTAACAAACGAGGTGACCTGAATCTGCTCCAGTCCTGTTTCAGAGAGGCTATCAATCAGCTCGATTTTGCGCGCAGTGGTGATGGGACCTTTCTCAATTTGAAATCCCTCGCGAGGACCTTCTTCGAGAATACGGACGCGTTTGGGCAAATCTGACATGCTGATCTCCTGAGATTCTTTGAATAATTCGGTTGAGATTAATGCGCCGCCGCGCCCATTGTCAACGTGGCATGGTTGACAACAGATTAGCTAACACCTAGGATGAGTTCAAACAAAGAGTGATTTCGACAATGAGCGAAACACAATAATTTTGCCCAATGCATATATTGCACTGCGGCATAAAAGGAGACAAATGAATAATCATGCCCACGGGTGCGAGAGATGAACGCTGAACGGGCGGGCAGCCTGTTCTGGCTTGTATTGGGTGCAGCCGCCGTTTACGGTTCGCTTGATTTGGGCTTGGGAGAGATGGGTCAGCCTGGCTCAGGCTTTTTGACATTTGTTGCAGGTTGCTTCGTGGCCCTGATGTCGGTCATTGTCTTTGTTCAGTCTTATCGTAGCGATCCTGCTAAGCAGCGGCGCGTGTCTGAACTCTGGCAAGGCGTGAAATGGCAGCGTGCAATCTTAATCACCATACTGATCGCTATTTTTATAGCGGTGTTTGAGACACTGGGTTTTTTTATTTGCAGTTTCGCGCTGCTCTTCGTCATTATGAAATGGCTCGAAGGCCTGGACTGGAAAACTTCGGTTTTGGTTCCTGCGCTGACTATCGTCGGCACTTATCTCCTTTTTAAAACCGTACTGAAAATCTCGCTTCCTGCGGGCATTTTCGGATTCTGAGCGCGACAGGGTCATTATGGATTTATTTGACAATATTTTGACTGGGCTATCGGTTGCGTTTCAGTGGCATAACTTATTGTTCTGTTTCGTTGGATGCTTTATCGGAACGCTGATTGGCGTGCTACCAGGTCTAGGTCCCGTCGGTGCGATGTCCATCCTGTTGCCGATTACCTTTGGCATTTCTCCTGTCACGGCCATCATCATGTTGTCAGGAATTTATTATGGCGCCCAATATGGCGGATCCACCACGTCAATCCTTGTGGGCATCCCTGGCGAGGCCGCTTCGGTCGTGACTACGCTCGATGGTCATCAGATGGCCTTGCAGGGCAGGGCCGGTCCTGCGTTAGGAATCTCGGCTTTCGCTTCTTTCATTGCAGGCACGATTGGTGTGCTTGGATTGATGTTACTTGCGCCACCTCTTGCTTCGCTTGCACTGCGATTCGGTCCACCAGAATACTTCGCGCTGATGATCATGGGACTGATTATCCTCACCTATCTTGCACAAAAATCGATGGTTAAATCACTCATGATGGCCGGTGTCGGTATTCTGGTGGGTGTTGTTGGGCTCGACACCATGACAGGCTTGCCGCGCTTTACGTTTGGCATTCCAGATTTGTTTGATGGCGTGGGCATCGCGCCTTTGGCGATGGGTTTATTCGGCGTGTCTGAGATTTTATTGAATGTCGAGCAAACGATTAAGCAAGGCGTGGTTGTTGATCGTGTCAAAAATCTACTTCCTAATCTTGCGGACTGGAAAGCCTCTTACAAGCCTATTCTGCGCGGTTCTTTATCTGGATTTCTTTTAGGGATTTTGCCTGGTGGTGGAGCCGTGCTCGCTTCATTTATTTCCTATGGCACAGAAAAGCGTTTGTCCAAAACCCCAGAGCGCTTCGGTCATGGTGCGATTGAAGGTGTTGCGGCGCCCGAGGCCGCTAATAATGCGGCCGCCCAGGCTGCTTTTATTCCTTTACTCACTCTGGGCGTCCCTGCTAATGCAGTAATGGGAATACTGTTAGGTGCGCTGATGATCCATGGCATCACGCCAGGTCCGATGATGATTGAAAAAAATCCTGAATTGTTCTGGGGCACTGTGACCAGTATGTATTTGGGCAACATCATGTTGTTGGTTCTTAATCTCCCTCTTATAGGTTTATGGGTGAAATTGTTACGTGTTCAATATGCAGTGCTCTTTCCCCTGATTTTATTCATTGCGCTGATCGGTGCGTATGTCATTAACAGCAGCGAAATGGATCTCTATCTGATGTTGCTGTTTGGCGTGATTGGTTACTTAATGCGTAAATTCGAGTATGAGCCTGCACCGTTGATCCTCGCGTTTGTGTTGAGCCCCATTCTGGAGGATTCATTGCGTCAGTCTTTGATTATCTCGGGGGGCAGTATGTCGATTTTTGTGACGCGTCCGATCGCAGCAGGATTTTTGTTTCTTGCTGCGCTGTTATTGATCAGTGCGGTTCTACCCAGCGTGCGTCAAAAGAGAAGCAAACTTGTCGCCCATGCTGATGAGAATAATTAATTTTTATTAAAAGGCGAGTCATGCGTAAACCGTTTGCAACAAGTTTTCTTGCTGGTGTCTTGGTGTTTGGCGCAAGCCAGGTCTTAGCGGCTTACCCAGATAAACCCATCACCATGTATGTCGCTTTCTCAGCCGGAGGCACGACAGACATTACCGCCCGCGCACTCGCGCAAGGGGCCGAAAAAATATTGGGTGTGCCGATTACGATCGAGAATAAAGGTGGCGGGGGAGCAACCGTCGCAAACGGGCTGCTTGCGACTAAAAAACCTGATGGATATAACTTACTGGCGACCTCGACGGGGTCAATTACTGTTCGCCCATTGCTCGTCAAGCTGGCTTATGCGCCGAAGGATTTCAGGGTGTTGATTCAGTACACCTCTTATATCGGTGGGCTGGTGGTGAGAGCTGACGCACCCTACAAAAATGTAAACGAATTTATCGCCTATGCAAAAGCTCACCCAGGCATGACGTATGCTTCCAGTGGTCCGCACACGCAACAACAAGTTGGCGTTGAGTCATTTGCACGATGCAACGGGTTGACTTTCAAGCATATGCCTACAAAAGGCGGCGCTAATTCAAATACCGCCTTGATGGGCAGTCACGTGGATTTCATCGCGGGATCTGGCTCGCACTTGCCGCTCATCGAGCAAGGGCAATTCAAAGAGCTGATTATTTTTCATCGTGACGAGCGTGATCCTGCGCGTATGGATATCCCTGTTATGAAAGATATCAATTGTCCTCCAACGAATCCGCCCAATGGAATGATCATTGTGTCGCCAGCAGGATTGCCCGACGCGATCGCAGACAAGTTGAGTGCAGCGTTCAAACAGGTTGCAGATTCTGCTGAATTTAAAGCCTTACTAGTTAAATACAATTTGCCAGATACTTATATGAGCGGACCGGACGTGCAGAAAGGATTTCCCGCTGAAATTGAGTGGTACAAAAAATATTTTTCAGATATTGGCATGATCAAACCATGAGCGCGTCTAACGCTCAAGAGATGCACTGGGATGGCGAGGCGGATCTGATTGTGGTGGGGTTTGGCGGTGCGGGGGCCGCTGCAGCGATTACTGCCGCAGAGTTGGGCGCATCCGTAATGCTGCTCGATAAAGCTCCTCTGGGTCACGAGGGCGGCAATACACGCGTCGCTGCACAGGGTTACCTCAACACCTCAACGCCCGAAAGTGCCACTGCCTATCTGAATGCTATGTGTGGGCCTTATCCTGTCTCGGCAGATATGGTTGCGGTCTGGGCTGACGAAATGTGTAAGAACAATGCCTGGCTGTCCTCGATCGGCGGCGATCCCCAGGAGCATCAGCACCAGCCCGCAGGAATAGAGTTCCCTGAGCTTCCTGGGGCTGATTGTGTGCATAAATTTCATCATGGCGACGTTTTGGGTTACTCCAAAACCTGGGAGATGCTGGCCGAGGCGGTTCGTGCAAGGCCTATTGCCATTCACTATGGGACACCAGCAAAAAAACTGATTACACATCCGCTCACGCAGGAAATTATTGGCGTAATAGCTGAGTGTGACGGTAAGACACTCAGACTTAAAGCAAACAAAGCCGTTATCCTGACCTGCGGTGGTTTTGAAAACAATCAGGAAATGATCCGCAACTTTCTCCCCGGTGTTTCTTATTGTTATACCTCAGGGTCTCCCTATAACGAGGGCGATGGTGTGCGTATGGCGATGGAAGTGGGTGCAGATCTTTGGCACATGAATAATTTCGCTGGCCCATCGATGGCGTTAAAAGTGCCTGAGATTGCGACGACATTTTCTATGCGGGCATTGCATTTTTCCTTTGAGCCTGCAGGTGGCATGATTACTGTTGGTCCGGATGCTAAACGTTTCACTGACGAAAAATACAAAACGCACCATGGCAAGGTGCACCGTAATGGGACCTGGGCTGCATTGCACACGCCATGTCCGATGCATATGATTTTTGATCACACGATGTTTACTTCTGGTCCAATTTATGAAGGCAACGCCTCGTATGGCTGGACGCAGCTGATGAGTGGTTATGTCTGGAGTCAGGATAATCGTGCCGAACTTGAAAAAGGCTGGATTAAATCGGCTCCAACGCTCGCAGCGCTCGCACAAACACTGGGTATTCCTGAAGTTAATCTGCAGGGGAGTGTCAGCCGTTGGAATCAGATGGCCGCAGAAGGTAAGGATACAGACTTTGGTCGAAAGTTAATGATGGCGCCCTTTGACTCGGGGCCATATTATGCCGTGGAGTTATCTCCCTCCATGCTCAATACACAGGGGGGGCCTCGCCGTAATACGCGCTCGCAAATTGTCAGACCTGACGACACACCTGTGGCACGGCTGTATAGCGCGGGAGAACTGGGCTCAATCTACAGCTACTTGTACCAAGGTACTGGCAATATTGGTGAGTGCTTCGCCTTTGGCCGTATCGCGGCACGCAATGCCGTGGCTGAATTGCCCTGGAAGTAATTTAAACAGCATCAGGCGCGCGCTGTTTAACGCAGCGCGCGGCCTGTTTTACTTGGCTGCAGGCGTGTATTTGCCAGTCAGTTGAGGCGTAGAGACACCAGGGAGTTTGCGATCCGCATGCTCCAGACGTGTGACGCGTGCCCAGGTTCGTTTCAGGTCGTCCCGTATGTTGATGTGCAGACGTCCGAGACCCTCGACCTCGAGTTCAATCTTGTCACCATCCATAAAGGGATTCAAGCCACGGTGGTTGGTCCCTGTCGCCACGACGTCGCCCGGCTCAAGCGTATGGATTGAGCTGACCCATTCAATACAGCGAGGGATGTTATGCGCCATATCGCTTGTATTGAAATTTTGCATGAGCGTGCCGTTATTCCACAGTTTGATCTGTAAATTATGGGGATCGGCGATCTCATCCGCAGTCACAATAAAAGGCCCAAGCGGTGCAAATGTATCGCGCGATTTCATCTGGAAAAACACGTTGCCTTCAGGTCCGAGGCCACGAGCCGAGCCATCGATGAAATTTGTATAGCCAAAAATATAATGCATCGCATCTTTTGCGCTGACATTTGAACAACGCTTACCGATAATGACGGCAACCTCCGCTTCGCCTTCAAAGACTGTCGCGGCAACATCAGGCAACACCATCGTATCGCCATCACCGATAACGGTTCCGGGCGCTTTGTTAAACGCATTGATGGGTGCGGGGGATGTGCGTGTGCCGTCTTCCATGTAATTGACAGCCATACAGTCAATATTGTTAGGTTTCGGCAGGGGCGGACGAATCCTGACTGAACTTAACGGCACGCCGGTATCGGCTTTTACCGCCGCTTCAATCTTGGTTTTGTATTGGTCAAAGCGTTCGATCAAACCGCTGATCAAGTTGTGTGGGCCGGTGTGTGGAATGTCAGCGACGACGTCCGTGACATCGACTACGAGTTCGCCTTTGAGGATGCCGAGTCTGAAATCATTGAAATAGAGAATTTTCATTGTTTGTCTCCCATTGAATGGTGCGGAACTCGGGATCATTCCCGATGCCGTCTGCTTTCAAACGATACTAGGGGAAAATGACACGGTCGTCGAGTAATTTCTGTCGTGCGAAGCAGAAAAACAAGCTGTTTCCTGTAGAGGTTTATGCTAGGATTGGTTTAGCTTTTCATTGAGCAAAAAAATAATAAAACAAGATCGGTCAGCTGCTAGCGGGGCGTGTTTTTTGCCTCGAGAGATTTGACCGAGAATGTAAAACGAGACAAAAGGATCGTGAAATGGATTTCGGTTTTTCACCCGAGCAGCAGCAATTACGTAAAGATTTAATTGAATTTATCCGTGGCAATGTAACGGAACAAGTCATTGCGGAAATGGATGCGGCGGAAGACGCCATGGAAAGCAGTGGTCAGTCCCGCCACCTTGGTCAACGCGGCCCCCACGTTACAGCTTTATTTGAAAAAATATCGGCGCGCGGTTGGTTAGGTTATAGCTATCCAAAAGAATATGGTGGACAGGGAGGGGACCGCATCAGCCAGAATATTATCGAAGAGGAGTTCCTCAGGGTAGGTATCAATATTAGTCTTGCGGGTAGCGGAGCACCTGCGATTATGGCAGCAGGTACAGAGGAGCAAAAACGCTACTACCTGCCCAAACTCATCAAAATGGAATACTACTTCGCGCTAGGTTTTACTGAGCCGCACGCGGGTGCCGACCTTGCCGCACTGCGATGCCGTGCGATCCGTGATGGCGATCATTTCGTCATTAATGGTCAGAAAATGTATACGACTTCGGCGCATTTCGCGACGCACATTTATCTCATGGCACGCACGGATCCCGATGCGAGTCGACATGATGGTATTTCGATTTTTATATTTCCGATGGATACTCCCGGCCTGACTGTTAGGCCATTGTGGACGATTCAGAATAATCCTCGTGCGCCACGCGGGACTTGCTATGGTGATGCACGGAGTAACGAAGTGTTTTTTGAAGATGTTCGGGTTCATGAGTCGACTTTGCTAGGCAAAGAGAATCAAGGCTGGCGAGTGGGCTCGATGGGACTGAATCTGGACCGCGTAGGGGCATCGCGCTATTTACGATCCGTCAGGCGCGATGAAGATATTGTTAATTTGCTTAAGAGCACTGACTTTGGTGGTTATTCGCCGGCCTCCAATACGGCGATCAGAGACAAAGTTGCAGAGCTCTGGATTGAGGCGCAAGTCTGTCGCTTAATGACCTTGCGCAGTATGTCTATTGTTGAGCGGGGTGGGCAATTTTCGTACGAAGGATCAGCCGAGAAAGTCTGGTCGCCTGAGCATGGTGTGCGCACGACTGAGGCCATTACTCAAATGCTTGGACCTTACGCACAATTATTAAATGGTTCACCGTTTGCGGTAGAGAAGGGCGTGTTTGCACACAATACGATGGGCGCATTCCAGTCTGGTATCAATCATGGGAGTGTTCAGATCATGCGCGATCAGGTCGCCAAGCGAGGGCTTGAAATGCCTTCTATGCGCCGCGCGCCAAAATCCAAATAACACCCTACACAGAATTAGAGGATTGATCATGGATGTATTGTTAACAGACGAAGAAAAAATGGTCGCGACCAGTGCGCGAGAGTTTTTAGAAGGCGAGTGCTCGACGACGCTGGTGCGCGAGATGGAAGAAAACCCGCTGGGTTATCCTCCGGAGCTCTGGAGCAAGTGCGCTGAAATGGGCTGGACAGGCATGTGTTTACCAGAGGTTTACGGTGGGCAAGAGTTACCTTTGGTTTATCTGGGCCTTGTGATGCAAGAGGTCGGTCGAGCGCTTGCTCCCGTGCCATTGCACAGTACCGTGGTGACGTCTTTGGCGCTTGCGCGTGCAGGAAACGCAGAACAAAAAGGGAAATACTTGCCAGCAGTTTCTGAGGGGCGTGCGATCTTGACATGGGCTTTTTCGGAAAAAGATCCAAGATTTAAACCTGAAACTGTCCATACTACGGCTGTCGCGGATGGAGATCATTTTGTTATTCAGGGATCGAAATTATTCGTTGATTTCTTTGCTGCTTCCGACTTTTGTCTAGTGGCCTGTCGGACAGCGCAGGTCTCATCGGTCAATGACGGTATTTCATTGTTCATCGTAGATTCAAAGTCCACAGGTATCTCGCACGTCCCGTTGCGTACGCTCGCGAAAGATCAACAGAGCGAAGTCATTTTCAATCAGGTACGGGTGCCAAAGTCCAGCCTGGTGGGCACGCTGAACGAAGGTTGGCCTGTAATCCAGGAAATGCTTGATGTCGCAACGGTATTGCTTTGTACCCAAATGCTCGGTGCAACGCGCATGGATGCTGAAATGGCGATTGATCATGCAAAATTTCGCGAAGCTTTCGGTCAGCCGATCGGTGCGTTCCAATCCATTCAACACACCTGTGCCGATATGATTATCTCTATCGATGGTGGTGAGTTGTTAGCCTACGAGGCCTTGTGGAAAATGGACAATGGTATGCCTGCAGCCGTTGAGGTGTCACAGGCCAAAGCTTTCTGCAACGAGAAATGCATCGCCGTCGTACGCAATGCGCAGTCCATCCATGGTGGTATTGGTTTCATGATGGAGTTTGATTTGCATCTTTGGTATCGCCGCGTGACGGCCTGGGCGATGCGCCTTGGTACAAGTTTCGAGCATCGCGAGCGGATTGCACACGCTTTGCTTGACATCCCTGGCCATATAGTTTTAGGTGGTCCAGTTCCAGCGACAGCCTGATAGAAATTTAAATAAGGTAATGACATGAATCTGAATTGCCCAGTCTGTAAAAAGCCTATTGATCAGCAAGCCGCTGAATCAAAAACAGGCGAGACGGCCTTTGGCGCCAAGGAAATTGATCCTTCTAAGGGTACGCGCCAGTTCCATGAGGGTGTCTGGTATTACTTTGATACGCTGAATTGCCGCACTAAATTCACAGTGAGTCCGCAGCGGTATCTGGCG
>CAIPID010000416.1 GCA_903865015.1 uncultured beta proteobacterium
AACTCGCACAGCTTTCGCCACTACCCCCTCAAGATAGCGTGTCTACCAATTTCACCACGTCGGCATTTATCTTTAACAGCCCAAGATTGTAGCACGCAAAGCTTATGATCTCACGCGCTACGCAAGAGACTAATTACTTAGTAGCAGGAACAACCGGTGCAGCTGGAACTGCTGGCGCTGAAGGTATCGCTGCGGCAGGTGCAGGCACTGCTGGCACAACAGCAGCGCCAGGCACGGCAGGTGCAGTTGGGACAGGCGTAGCAGGCACTAAGCCAGGCACTGCCGAACCGGCAGGTGCTGGCGCAGGCGCGGTCTGCGAAAAGTTAGACATGATGCCCGTGTCCTGACCTTTGGTGCCGCGATTGGAAACATAGGCGAGTCCAATCGTGGAGATGAAAAACACAACCGCTGCCCACTTCGTTGCACGTGAGAGGAAGTTTGCGGCACCTGTCGCGCCAAACAAACTGCCAGCCGAGCCACTACCAAAAGCCGAACCCATATCTGCGCCTTTACCCTGCTGCAACAGAACCAGCGAGATAATGGACAAAGAAGAGAGAATCTGTATAACCAACAGAACAGTAAACATCCAGGACATTGAAATACTCCGAAAACTTAACAGTCAACAAAATTTAAGCAAAACTGCGTCATGCACTTGCGTACTGATTACGCAGCAATGGCTAAAAATTCGTCAGCAACTAAAGCGGCACCACCCACCAACGCACCGTCGATGTCTGGCATGGAAAACAAACTGGCGGCATTCGCTGCTTTGACGCTGCCACCATACAAAATTTGAACATTACCTGCGCCGATTGCCTGCAGGGCAGCACGAATCGCCGCATGTACTTCCTGAGCCTGCTCGGGAGTAGCGGTGCGTCCCGTGCCAATCGCCCAAACCGGCTCATATGCAACGACTAACTTATTAACAGCCTCGGCACCGAGTGCAAGTACAGGCGCCAACTGACGCTGAATGACACTGATCGCCTGCCCCGCATCGCGTTCAGCAAGCGACTCACCCACACAGACCACAGGGATCAAGCCAGCTGCCAACGCAGCCTGGGCTTTATCAGCCACGAGCTGATCCGTCTCGGCATGCATGGAACGACGCTCCGAATGCCCAACCAATGCCCAGGTACAACCGAAATCCTTAAGCATGGATGCAGAAACCTCGCCAGTAAAGGCGCCTTGTTTTTGTACGCTGATGTCTTGCGCACCCCAGGAGACTGAGGAGCCCTTCAGGGCCTCAGCAGCTTGCGCAAGGTAGGGAAAAGGCACGCAAACTGCTAACTGTGCGGACGTAGTGGCAGTAGTGGCAGGACGCAACGCGGCCAGCAACTTAGCGTTATCAGCCAGATTACCGTGCATTTTCCAGTTACCAATCACTAAACGTTCACGTAGTGGTGTGCGAGTTGTTGTCATTTCGATTGCCATAGCGGTTAGCAGTACAAACCGGGATAAACCCGGCATTGTAGCTTAAGGAACCAGAATGATTTTGCCGATGGGCTCGCCTGCTTCCATCATTGCGTGACCCTTCGCGGCATCTTCAAGAGGCAGGGTTGCATAAATAATCGGCTTAATCTTACCGTCCGACAGCAGTGGCCAAGCGTGTTTTTGCAGGTTTTTAGCAATTTCGCCTTTAAAAGCGACCGGGCGTGGGCGCAGCGTCGAACCCGTAATAGTCAAACGGCGGCGCATGAGCTCATTGGAGTCGAATAAGGATTTGCTGCCACCCAGCGTGGCGATGACGACAATCCTGCCGTCATCGGCCAGGCACTTGATGTCACGACCGATGTAGTCGCCAGCGACCATATCCAGAATGACGTTGACGCCCTTGCCGCCGGTGAGCGCCTTGATCTCAGCGACATAATCCTGCGTTTTGTAGTTGATACCTTTGACGGCGCCCAGAGCTTCGATCGCACGTACGCGTTCATCGCTGCCTGCGGTTGCGTACACCTTGTGTCCCATGGCTGTCGCCAGCTGAATCGCAGTCGTACCAATACCGCTTGCTCCGCCGTGCACCATAAAGGTCTCATCGCCTTTAAGCGCACCGCGATCAAACACATTGCTCCAGACTGTGAAATAAGTCTCTGGCAAGCCTGCTGCCTCGATCATTGAGAGCCCTGCGGGAATAGGTAAACATTGCTCGACCGGTGCGACGCAATATTCAGCATAGCCACCACCGGCCACCAGCGCACAAACCTTGTCGCCTAATTTAAAGCCGCCAGCAGCCAAATCTCCGCTGACAATTTCACCCGAGATCTCCAGCCCCGGCAGATCTGTCGTACCCGCAGGAGGTGCGTAGCTGCCCATGCGCTGAAATACATCCGGGCGATTGATACCGGCCGCAGCCACTTTAATCAGTACTTCGCCTTTGCCTGCAACAGGCTCAGGACGGTTGGTTGGAACCAGAACTTCAGGACCACCGGGGCAGGTTATTTCGATTGCGCGCATGACGACTCCAAAACTGTTTCTCGTAAATCGTTTATTATGACGGTCTTCGCGAAATAAATCGTAAATATCTTTCGGTCTTTTGGACTGATATGAGATGTAGTTAATCGTCTCAAGATGTCACTTATTTCAAGGAAGCGTGGCCGAGCGGTTTAAGGCACCGGTCTTGAAAACCGGCGAGGGTTCACGCCCTCCGTGAGTTCGAATCTCACCGCTTCCGCCAACTATCCGTCATAATATGCAGCGTCACCGCTCTGAGATCACACATGTCCTCACGAATGACTGCTGCGCTTGAACCTGACGGCCTCATTTTGGCCTACCTCAAAAAAAATCTGCCTGACCTCATGGCTGTCTACGCGTTTGGGAGCCAGGTATCAGGCAGCGCCACGAACCAGAGCGACTTGGACCTTGCGGTGCTTGTAGAGGGTTATGCGCCAGCTGATTTTCTATGGAAACTCTCCGGAGATCTTGCGCAGTTAGTTGACTGTGCCGTGGACTTACTCGATTTTCGCGCGGCCTCAACAGTGATGCAAAGTCAAATTCTCAATACCGGTAAACGCCTGTGGGCAAAAGACATCTCAGCTTCTTTATATGAGTGTTTTGTATTAAATGAAAAAAATGCTCTGGATGAGGCACGCGCTCCCTTAATCGCTTTAATTGAAAAAGAAGGCCGCGTATATGGCAGATGATGTGTTGCTAAATAAATCTGCCACGATTGAGAGATGTGTTGGGCGCGCGCTTGGGTGTGGCCCAAAGTGCGAGAGACGTGTTCGAACTCCTGTCCACAGATGGTTGGATTGAAAAAGAGCTGTCTGAGTCACTCAAGCGCATGGTAGGTTTTCGTAATATTGCCGTCCATGACTACCAAAAGATACTTCTGCCGATTACGATCAGCATCATCACCGAGCATCTGGATGAATTTTTACAATTCAGCGCATGTGTGCTTAAGTACGATACGTTGAAATACAAACACTAAGGTTAATTAATGCGATTGACTAAATTATTTTCAATTTTTTTATGTCTCGCTGGCCTTGCAGGCTGCGCGAGTGATGGCACATCCACGGACTGGTCCGACGTCGCGATCCTGCCAAACATGACAAACATTCCCACAGTCCATTACTCACCTGGCGGCTTCGACACGCCTTACGACTATTACTGACAAACTTAGCAATGAGTCAGGTCAACGAAGCAATCGCACAATACGAAAGCGCCATCGCGCGAGATCCCGCCGACATTGCTTCGCTCAATCAGCTCGCCATGCTTCAGTCCTCTATGGGTCAGCATAGCGAGGCCTTACGTCATATTTCAGCGGCACTCAAACTATCCCCCAAACACCCCTTGCTGCATTACAACCTGGGGCAGGTGCACGGTAATGCGGGTCGTTACGAAGAGGAAATAAAAGCCTATCGGCAAGCCATTACG
>CAIPID010000417.1 GCA_903865015.1 uncultured beta proteobacterium
GTCAGTGAAAGGAAAGCAAGCGTAGCCAGTGCCAGGTAAATGCCGCTCAACCTGCGGGCGGGATAACCAACCAGTACACCGCTCAAGGCTGATACGCCTATTGCTACGCCAGCACAGGCAAGCATGGGCCAGTGCAATTCATTGTTTAGCAAGGTGTAGGTATAGGCGCCAATCGCCATAAAGGACGAGTGGCATAAGGAGATCTGCCCTGAGTTACCTGTCAAGACATTAAGCCCGAGCGCAAGAATGATATTGATCAATACCAGATTCAGCAGGTAAAGATAATAGGTTGGTAAGATCAAAGGTGCTGCAACCGTTGAACCCATCAGACAAAGTGCAATCAGCAGATTTTTTTGATTCATTTGCATCAGATTCTCACCAGCGGTGCTTTGCCAAACAGTCCGTAAGGACGAATCAGCAGGAATACCACCAGCACTACGAAGGGAATAATATTTTTGAGCGTACTGCCGAAAAATGCACCCGAATAGGTTTCTAGCAGTCCAAGAATCAGTCCGCCGACAAAGGCTCCCGGTAATGAGGTAAAGCCACCGATCACCGCAGCAACAAGCGCTTTGAGGATCAGGTGCCCAATTTCAGGGTTGATCCCGATGATGGGTGCCAGCAAGATCCCGCCAAAAGAGCCAATCGCAGCCGAGATCCCCCATGAGGTCATGAGCACGCGCTCTACATTGACACCCATCAAGCGCGCGGCCTCCTGGCTTTGAGAAACAGCCCTCATGGCTTTGCCCAGTGAGCTGAATTTGAAAAACCAGGCCAGACAGAGGACTAATGCTGTCGTACAAAAAATCACCCACAAGTACTGGGGGTTCATGACGACGCCCGCAAGCTTGAAAGTCTTGAAAGGTAGTGGATTATCGATCGTGAAAAGATTATCTTGCCAGTAGAGTCTGATCGCACTTTTTATTATCAGACCAATCGCAAAGGTTGCGATGACCAGAGTGAATTCAGGAGCAGCCATGATGCGTCGGATAATCGTGCGCTCAATGACCAGTCCAACCAAAAATCCAATTGCAATCGTTGCGGGCAGCACTAACCAGTAAGGTAAGCCTAGGGCTGTCAATACCAGAGCGGTATAGGCTCCCACCGTCACAATTTCGCCTTGAGCGAAATTCAAAATACTAGACGCTTTGAAAGGAATAACGAGTGCGAGCGCCACCATCGCATAAATGCTGCCGACCGATAGACCGGAAATTAATAACTGCAGAGCGATAGTGATCGTCATGCTGGGTGTGATGCCAAAACGGATTGTGAAACACCCGGTTAATCGATCCTTTCTGAGGTTTTAATTCAGCGGGCTCGTTTAACCGGAAAGCAAAAGTTCATTACGTATTTTGTCTGCCAGGCAGACAGAATGTTTACTCGTAACGTTTGAGAATTTCGCTTGGACGTGATGGTTTCCAGCCAATAGGCACCCACTGACCGTCCTTGACTTCCATTGCGGTGAGTGTCAGGTTGCCAATATGGTGTTTATTGGTGAACGTGATGGGTGAAGCCAGTGACGATTGGGAGAAGTCTTTGATTTGCTCCAGACCACTGATTAAACTTTTAGTTGTCAGATCGGGACCTGCTTTTTTCATGGCCTCTGCAATGACATACATATCTGTATAGGCCATCACGTCAAACACATTGGGGCGACCGACGGGCAAGTTAGGATATTCTCTTTTCCATTTGGCTTCCCAGGCTTGCAGGTCTGCATTTTTAGTGCCAGGTAAAAATGGAATTAAAGAAAAGCCTGTTGCACCCTCAGCATTTTCTTTCGCGGCAGCTGTAAATGCTTTGTCTACCATTGTGGCGCCGACAAAGAATTTCTGATCGATGCCAAGCTCGCGTGCTTGGCGCATGGCGATAGCGGCCTCTGCTGGATTACCAAAAAACGCGATCACTTGCGCCCCAGATTTTTTAACTTCGAGTAACTGTGGGGTGAAATCTTTATCGCCAATGTTGAATTCGACACGCGAAACGATTTCAGCTTTGTAGACATCCTTCAGCGTCGTCGCAAGTGCATTGCCTTCGTTCTTTGGATACTCTTCGCGACCGTTCATGATGGCAACTTTTTTTGCTTTGAGCCCATCAGCGATAAACTCTGAGTACAGTTCGCCATAACGCGGTACTTCTGTTGTAGCGCCACGGAATAAATAGGTGCTAAAGGGGTACGTGACTGCTGGTGCTGAGGCAAACGAGACATACATGACTCGCTGCTGTTCCTTGACGTAATCGATCGTTCCAACGGTCGCGTTAGAGCCACCAGCCCCAAAAATCATAAAAACCTTATCCTGGTCGATTAGTTTTTTAACCGCGCCCAGCGCTTTGGTAGGGGAGTGGCCGTCATCCTCAAAAATCAGTTTGAATTTACGGCCGTTCACACCACCTGCCGCATTAATTTCCTTGATCGCCATGGCTAAACCATCGCGTCCACCCAATCCAATATATGCAGCAGGTCCTGTGATGGGGCCAACACCGCCGATCACGATTTCGTCTTTAGTGACGCCTTGTGCACTTGCTGCGGTGCTCATCAGTGCCGCTGCAAGCACGGGGAGTGCCTTTTTGAAAAGGTTTTGAATCATGGTTGTCTCCGATTATTTTTTATATGCATCCATCTTATATAGGGTTTACACGAGTGGCGATGCGTAAATACCCTATGAGCGGACGACTTAGTCTCAATAAAAAACGGAGACCCTGAGGTCTCCGTTAAGCATGTTTAATTACTAGATATACGCTTAATGCGCCGCACCGGGGGTCGACGTCGCAATACCTTTGCGTCGATCCATCCAGGCATTGTATTCACCGATCAATCCGCGACGGAAGGCCAGTACGCAGATCACGAAGATCAGGCCAATCACGATGGTGACGGATTCACCTAAACGGTTAAACCAGTCTACACCTGTCATTTTAGCCATCGCAGCACCGAAGTCGCCGACTTTGTTCTCAAGCAGTACAACGATGAACGCGCCTAAAACAGGGCCAACCAGCGTACCCATACCACCCACCAGTGTCATCAGAATCACCAGGCCAGACATCTGCCAGGTTGCATCAGAAAGTGTTGCGGATACAAAGATCAGCATTTTGGTCGAACCCGCCAGGCCAGCCAGCATGGCAGACAGCACAAAGGCGAGCAATTTAAAACGCTCTACGTCATAACCAAGTGAAATCGCACGAGGTTCGTTTTCGCGGATGGCTTTGAGCACCTGACCAAAAGGCGAGTGCACCGTGCGCCAGATGACGAAATAACCAAAGATGAAAATCGCCAGCACAACGTAGTACAGATTGAAGTCACTCTTGAGATCCAGCAGACCAAACAGCGTACCGCGTGGAACGCCCTGGAGGCCGTCCTCACCACCGGTGAATTTAGCTTGCAGGAAAAAGAAGAACACCATCTGCGCGAGCGCCATCGTGATCATGGCGAAATAAATGCCACTGCGACGAATCGCCAGTGCACCCATCACCAGCCCCAGTATGCCTGCCATCACCACACCAAAGACGATGCCGAGTTCAGGCGAGAAGCCCCAGATTTTCATGGCGTGCCCCGAGGCATAGGCGGCAGTACCTAGAAAAGCCGCGTGACCGAAGGACAGCAAACCCGTAAAGCCGAGCAGCAGATTAAATGCACAGGCAAAGAGTGCGTAACACATGATTTTCATGGCAAAGACCGGATAGACACCGATCATTGGTACTGCCAGGAGAAACCCCAGGAAAACAATATATCCGAGCGTTTGACGATTCATTTTTCTTTCCCGAAAAGCCCGGCGGGACGCACGAACAGTACGATAGCCATAATGATGAAAACTACAGTGCTCGAGGCTTCGGGCCAGAACACTTTAGTCAGACCCTCAACCACACCCAGACCTAGACCTGTGACGATCGCGCCCAGGATCGAGCCCATGCCCCCGATCACAACCACCGCAAACACCACGATAATCAGGTTGGACCCCATCAGCGGGGAGATCTGCAGAACGGGGGCGGCCAGCACACCAGCGAAACCCGCCAGGGCTACGCCAAACCCGTAGGTCAGTGTGATCATGAGCGGAACGTTGACGCCAAAGGCCTCAACGAGTTTTGGATTTTCTGTACCCGCACGCAACAACGCACCCAGACGCGTACGTTCAATCACATACCAGGTAATCAGACAGACGACGACCGAGGCCACGACAACCCAGGCGCGGTAGTTAGGCAACACCATGAACCCCAGATTAGTCGCACCACGCAAGGCCTCGGGGGTTGAGTAGGGCTGGCCTGATACACCATAGATACTGCGCATCAAACCTTCGAGCAGCAGGGTGATGCCAAAGGTCAGTAGCAAACCGTAAAGGTGATCGAGCTTATAGAGATGCTTGAGCAGGCATTTCTCGATGAGAATACCGAACAAACCTACCAGCACGGGGGCGAGAGCCAGCATTAACCAGTAGTTCAGACCGAAGTAAGACATCCCCATCCAGGCCAGAAATGCTCCCAGCATGTACAGCGCCCCGTGGGCAAAATTGATGACGTTGAGCAGGCCAAAAATGACGGCCAGACCAAGCGAGAGGATGGCGTAGAACGATCCGTTGACCAGCCCCAGCAGGAGCTGACCGAGGAATGCCTGGATCGGAATCCCAAAAATAGTAGTTATCATGTTTCAGTCAAATAGAGTCTGTGGTGTCAGGACAAGTTTCCTGCCCAGGGCAGGAAACCCGACTGCTCAAAACTTATTTCTTAATAAACGAGCACGTTGACTCAGCAAGGCTTGCATACACTTTGTCACCAGGCAGGGTCTCGATGATTTTGTAGTAATCCCAAGGTGCTTTTGATTCAGCGGGCGTTTTGACCTGCATCAGGAACATGTCGTGCACCATGCGACCGTCTTCACGCACATATCCGTTGGTGGCAAAGAAATCATTGATCTTGTTTGATTTCATCCACTTCATGACAGTATCTGTGTCGTCTGAACCCGTTGCTTTGACTGCATTCAGATAAAACGTGACGGCAGAGTAGTCAGCAGCCTGGAGCATGGAGGGCTTACGTTTGATTTTTTCTTCAAATCGTTTGGCCCAAGCGCGTGATGCATCGGACTGATCCCAATACCAACCATCTGTCAGGTACATGCCTTGTGTTGCTTTCAAACCGAGCGCGTGGATATCGTTGATGAATACCAGCAGACCCGCCAGTTTCATCGTCGCAGTGACACCAAATTCGTTCGCGGCTTTGATCGAGTTGATGGTATCGCCACCGGCGTTAGCCAGACCGAGAATCTGCGCGCCAGATGATTGCGCCTGCAACATGAATGACGAGAAATCACCTGTCGACAATGGTGCGCGGACCTGGCCTTTGATCGTGCCACCAGCCGCAGTGACCACAGCGGCGGTATCACGCTCAAGCGCGTGGCCGAAAGCGTAATCAGCGGTCAGGAAAAACCAGGTCTTGCCACCGTCTTTTACAACCGCGCCACCTGTGCCGCGGGCGAGTGCGACGGTGTCATAGGCGTAATGAACGGTGTAAGGCGTGCAAGCCTTGTTGGTCATATCTGATGTGGCAGAGCCAATCGAGATGAAAGGCTTTTTCTTGTCCGCAGCAATGGCTGCCATGGCGATGTTGGTGGCTGAGTTTGTGCCACCAATCAGCATGTCGATTTTTTGCTGGTCAAACCACTCGCGCGCTTTGGAGGAGGCGAGGTCGGCTTTGTTCTGGTGGTCGGCGGTCAGCAATTCGATCTTTTTGCCGTTGACCTCGCCGCCCATGTCTGCGATCGCCATGCGGATGGATTCAACACCCGCTGGGCCATCAACGTCACCGTAGACGCCGGACATGTCGGAGATGATGCCGATACGAATCACGTCGTCAGAAATGGCTGCGATAGCAGGCTGTGCGGCAACGCCAAATCCAGCCATGAGTAATGCGGCAAGTGTTTTTAATTTCATGTGAAGCTCCAGATAAAAATCAGCAAATCATTCATTTGCGATCAAAGTAATTCAATATTCAATACGCAACTCAAAACTTAAACACCCAGTAGTTCGTTCAGCACCGATTGCTTTTCTTTGAGCTCTGAGGCGCCAAAACGCTCAACAATCTGACCGTGTTCCATGACGTAAAAACGATCAGCAAGCGGTGCTGCAAAACGGAAGTTTTGCTCGACCATCACAATGGTGTAGCCCTTTGATTTCAGCATTTTGATCATACGCGCGAGGGCTTGCACAATGACCGGCGCCAAACCCTCAGAGATTTCGTCGAGTAACAGTAGGTTGGCGCCTGTGCGCAAAATACGCGCGACAGCCAGCATTTGCTGTTCACCACCAGACAAGCGTGTGCCGGGTGAATGACGACGTTCGAGCAGGTTCGGGAACATCTCGTAGATCTCTGACAGCGACATGCCACCACCCAGAGGACCTACCGGAGGAGGCAGGAGCAAATTTTCTTCGCAGGACAGGCTGGCAAAAATACCGCGTTCTTCTGGGCAGTAACCTACACCCAGGTGTGCGATTTTGAATGTCTCCATATTGATGGACTCAGTGCCATGAATACGGATAGAGCCAGTGCGTGAACCAGTCAGGCCCAGAATCGAGCGCATCGTTGTTGTGCGACCCGCACCGTTGCGTCCGAGAATGGTGACGACTTCACCTTTATTAACGGAGATGTCCACACCGTGCAGGATGTGGGATTCGCCGTACCAGGCATTCAAGCCTTTAATTTCAAGAGCGGGAGTACTCATGCGTGTGCTCCTTCGAGTTCACCTTCTGTCGTGCCCATGTAAGCTTCCATCACAGATGGGTCGCGTGATACGTGTGCGTAGTTGCCTTCGGCAAGCACGGCGCCACGTGCAAGCACGGTAATAGTGTCAGCAATCGAAGACACCACGCCCATATTGTGTTCAACCATCAAAATGGTGCGACCGACGCTAACCCGCTTAATGAGTTGCGTGACACGGTCAACATCTTCGTGACCCATGCCCTGTGTGGGCTCGTCAAGCAACATCATTTCAGGCTCCATCGCGAGCGTGGTGGCTATTTCGAGCGCACGCTTGCGACCATAGGGCAGGCTGCCGGTAATTTCATTTGCAAACGCGCCGAGGTCGACCTGCTCAAGTAGCTCTTGGGCGCGATCGTTCAGCTTATTCAGTACGTTTTCGCTTTGCCAGAAATGAAA
>CAIPID010000418.1 GCA_903865015.1 uncultured beta proteobacterium
CGTCCCGCCACAGGTGCGCCGATGACAACGTCCTGTTGTCCGGCAAGTCTGCTCAGGGTAGCGGCGTAGGCGGCCAGCACCACGGTAAAGAGCGTGGTGCCCTGATCGCGAGCGAGTTGCTCGAGCTGATGCACAGTCTGCGCTGGGATATTGACCGGTAAGTAACCTGCGCGATGCGCGCGCTGCGCAGTGCGGGGGTGATCCACGGGCAACGTGAGTAGTTCAGGCATGTCTGCCAAACGCTTTCTTGCCCGCTCAAGCTTAGGCTCGATATTGGCTTGCAGACTGAGCTGCTGCCAGAGCGCCCAGTCACTGTACTGGACCGCAAGAGGGGCCCAGTCTGGCGCATGACACGCTTTATACGCTTGATAAGCTTGCGCTAGCTCTTTTGCGATGATGTTGGCCGATATTCCATCGCCCGCATGGTGATGCAGGGTCAGGCATAGCACCGCATGATCAGGACGAGTGATCGTAAGTTGCGCACGCAAGGGAAGGTCGTGTTGTAAATCAAACGGGATAGCTGCTTGTTGTTCGATCCGTGCTTTGAGCGTTGATTGCGCGAGCGTTGGATCCTTGGCAAATTCAACGGACAAATCAAATGTTGTCAGGATCTCCTCTGTCTGGGGTACTGTAAGCAAACGACCCATTGGTGTGCCATCATCGGCTTCGGTGATGACTGTACGTAACGGCTGATGTCTTGCGATGATCGCGACCAGGGACTGTCGCAGTGCTGATATGTCGAGTGCACCGTCGAGATAGACTGCCACGGCCATGTTGTAAGTGGCAGAGGCGCCATCGACACGGTCCAGCGTCCAGAGACGGCTCTGGCCATAGGACAGCACGACGGTATCGTTATCAATGCGACCCATCCCCGCAACAAGCTGTGGGCCTTGATCAATGACGGGCGTTTGAAGATGCGGAGCTAACAATTCAGGAGTCGGACATTCAAACAGCGTGCGCAAACCGATCACTACACCGGTTTGCTGGCGAATCTGGGCTACCAGCCGCATTGCCAATAGAGAATGACCACCAATTGCAAAAAAACTATCGTCCAGACCAACATTTTCATTGCCTGTGATTTCAGAAAATAATCGGCATATGAAAATTTCATGTGCGGTGCGTGGCGCACGGAAGGTGTCCGCACTTAATTGCAAGCTTGGTTCCGGTAAGGCGCGACGATCTAGTTTTCCATTCGCATTAAGTGGCAGGGCCTCAATCGTGACGAAGTAAGTCGGCACCATGTAGTCCGGTAGCGTCGAAAGTAGTTTGGCGCGAAGTAGGCTGATGTCAGGAACGTCATGCCCATTTCGAGCAACCAGATATGCCACAAGCCTTTGATCGCCATTCATTTTTCGAGCAATCACGGCAACTTGAGCGAGACTTTCAAACCCCTCAAGCAAGGTTGTTTCAATTTCACCGAGCTCGATCCGGTAACCTCTGATTTTTACCTGATCATCCGCACGCCCAAGGTATTCAATGGCACCATCCAGGCGTTTGCGAGCCAGATCGCCCGTGCGGTACATGCAGAGACCTTCGGTACTAAAGGGGTTCGCTATAAAACGTTCTGACGTCAGCCCTGCTCGTCCCAGGTAGCCGCGCGCTAGTCCCTTGCCCGCGATATAGAGTTCTCCGACAATTCCGTTCGGGACAGGTTCTAGTAATGTATCCAGAATATAAAGTTGGGTATTCCAGATGGGGTGACCAATAGGCGGAGTCAGGATGCCATCCTGCTCTCGACAAAGCCATTGCGCAACGTGAATGGCTGCTTCTGTAGGGCCATACAGATCCCACAACTCGATGCCTGGCAGTCGTTCGAACGTCAGTGCTTGAAGTGATCCGGTTAATGCTTCGCCACTCGTGATGATCTGTCGAATGGATTGACATTCATCTTGTTCAAGTTCTTCGAGAAACATGCCGAGCATGGATGCTACAAAATGCACAATTGTGATCTGATGCGTCGCGATCGTTTGTTTTAGATAGACAGGGTCTTTGTGTCCATCAGGTTTAGCAATGACCAGTGTCGCACCTGTCATCAGTGGCAAAAACCACTCCCATACGGCTACGTCAAAACCAATCGCGGTTTTTTGCAAGACGCGATCACTTGCGCTCAGATGCAAAACACTCTGCATCCAGTCCATATGATTGACAACCGCTTCGTGTGCATTGCCAGCCCCCTTGGGCAGGCCAGTTGAACCGGAGGTATAGATCAGATAGGCCAGGTGTTTAGGCAGCAGTGGCGTCAAACGCTCCTGTTGCGTAATCGCATCGTCAGGTAAACGTTTCAGTTTTGTATCAAGCACCTCGTCGTCTAAATTGATGGCGACGGGCAGAGCGATATCCGTTGATTCCAGGCCGGCAAAGTAAGTCGGATTGGTTATTACAAATTTAGCCTCACTATCCGTCAGGATAAATTGCAAACGCGAAGCGGGCAGGTCGGGATCGATCGGTAAATATGCGGCGCCAGCTTTGAGTACACCCATCATGGCAACAATCATATTTGGACAACGATTCAACAGGATCGCGATCACTTGATCCGGACCAATCCTTTGAGAAATCAAGTAGCGGGCAAGTTGATTCGATTTTGAATCAAGTTCGGCATAGGACATTGCGCCAATCGTGTTGCCTTGCTCATAGATGAGCGCAGTGGCTTGCGGTGATCTGACTGCTTGCGCATCTGCAAGGGCTGGCAACGTAAGCAATGTTGAAAGCGGCGTGAAGGATTCACCGCTTGCTTGGGCAATGATTTGACTGCGTTCGCTGTGATGAATCAGTCCGATTTCTTTGACTTGCTGATCGGGCTCAGTGGCTAAGCCTTTAGTTAAATTTAATAAGCAACGATTCCAGCTTGCTACACTCTCTGGCTCAAAAAGATCCGCATTATATTCAAAATTGCCACTTAAATTTCCTGATGCATCGATACCTATAAACAAAATCAGATCGAATTTTGCTGTTGGTAAATCTATGGGTGTTGATTTGCACGCAAGACTTTCAAATTTGAAATCAGGTACTGCGTCTGTTTGATAGGCAAGCATGGCCTGAAATACAGGTGCGTGCATGAGCGAGCGATTTACGTTTAATCCCTCAACCAGCCTTTCAAAAGGAAGGTCCTGATCATTTAGCGCAGCTTGCACGCATTCACGTGTCCGTGTAATGAGCGTTTTACCCGAGCACTGACCCGCGGTGGAAATTGGTAAAGCCAGCGTATTGACCAATAAACCAACCAATTCTTCAGTATCTGTGCGTGTACGTCCCGCCACAGGTGCGCCGATGACAACGTCCTGTTGTCCGGCAAGTCTGCTCAGGGTAGCGGCGTAGGCGGCCAGCACCACGGTAAAGAGCGTGGTGCCCTGATCGCGAGCGAGTTGCTCGAGCTGATGCACAGTCTGC
>CAIPID010000419.1 GCA_903865015.1 uncultured beta proteobacterium
TGATCGACTCGCTGCGTTTTTTGTCTTTGTATTCAGCCTGAGCGCGCTGCCTGCGCATGCTCAAACTAATGTAGCTTTTCCTAGTCGCGCCGTGACCATTACCGTTCCATTTCCTGCTGGTGGGGCGACAGATATCCTGACGCGTGGTATTGCCCAGCGTCTGACTGAAAAATGGGGGCAGAGCGTCGTGGTCGATAACAAGCCTGGTGGTGGTTCATTAATCGGTGCTGAGTCCGTGGCCCGTGCTACCCCCGATGGTTATCAGTTAATGCTGACCATTTCGACCCTGATTCAGGCGCCTCATCTTCGTGTTCAAAATACCTTTAATCCCGTCCAGTCTCTCACACCGATCACCGAAGTCGCTCGCACCCCCTTGATCATGGTGGTCCATCCGGATGTGAATGCTTCGACACCGGCTGAGCTCGTTACACTGGTTAAGTCACAGCCTGGTAAATTTTCCTATGGAACTTATGGGACAGGCTCCTCTGCACATTTGTACGGCTTTATTTTCAATAAACAGACTGGGCTCGATATGGAGCATGTCGCCTACAAGGGCGAAGCGCCTTCAGTCAATGATTTAATCGGCGGCCAAATTCCTATTGTCATCATGTCCGGGGTGGGGGCTGTGCCAAATATCAAGGCTGGAAAAATGCGCCCCCTCGCGGTCACCGGACCAGCGCGCGCGTCGATATTTCCTCAGGTACCAAGTTTTAAAGAGCTTGGATACACAGGAATGGATGATGCGGGCTGGTTTGGCTTGTTTGCTCCGGCAGGGACACCCAAAGTCATCGTTGATAAGATTTCGGCGGATGTCAGAGCCGTGCTCGCTGAGCCCGCACTCAAGGAGCGTATGGGTGCTTTAGGGCTGGAGTTGACCGGTTCTTCACCCCAGACTTTTCAGGCAACGTTCGCACGTGACTACAAAAAATGGGGTCAAGTCGTGCAAGACAGTGGGATTTCTGCAAACTGAACGCATTTTTTGCTAAAAATTGTTCTGCAGCCCTGTTTTGTTGCGCAAAAATTGCTTTAGAATCAGAGCATGTTTTCACTCCAATTTTTCCCAAAAATGCGCCCCATCCTTAGGATCATCCTATCTGCCGGCCTGGCATTCTCGGTGACCGCGTGCATGGTGGGGCCTGATTTCTCAAAACCCTCCGCCAAACTCCAGGACGATTACGCAAAAGCGTCCCAGACTGAGTTCACGGAGGCATTTAACAGCTCAAAAGATAAACTCTTAAATCCTGTTACCTGGTGGACCAGCTTCAAAGATCCAACGCTGAATCAGTTGTTGAGTCGGGCTGCGACGGAAAACTTGAGTTTGCAAAGCGCTGCGCTGAGGATTTTCCAGGCGCGCGCGCAGCTCGGCGTAGCCGATGCCACGTTATTACCCTCGATCAATTTACAGGCTTCTTCGACCCAGAATAATCAGCCAAGCCAGGGCACCTCGCCGCTGATGAGTTCTGGCGTTTCCGTCACGAATAACTCATTGGTGACTGCAAGCTGGGAAATCGATTTCTGGGGTAAATACCGTCGCGGAATTGAAAGCAGCCTCTCTTCGTATATTTCTACCGTGGCGACGTTCTATTCCGCAGATGTGTCACTGGCTGCGGACGTCGCTAATACCTACATCAATATTCGTAATTACGAGACCTTAATCGAGGTCGCCAAAACCAATCTTGCACTGCAGGCAGAAAGTCTGCGGATTGCTAACTCAAGATTCAAAAATGGCTCGACATCTTTACTCGATTTGAATCAGGCTCAGGCTCAATATGAACAAACTAAATCCCAGATCCCGGGATTAATTGCCAGTGTTAAAAAATATCACTACGCGATGAGTATTTTGTTAGGTGAGACGCCTGATTATTACGAAAAGAATTTTGGTCAGGCAAAAGGCACGTTGGTCTCGCCGGCTGAACTTGACGTAGGAATTCCCAAAGATTTGCTGCGCAGACGCCCTGATGTTTTACAGGCCGAGTTTGACGCCGCGGCACAGTCGGCCTTGATCGGTGTGAATGTTGCGAATCTCTATCCAAGTTTTTCTCTCAGTGGATATTTTGGTTTTCAGACGATTACGCCCAGTGGCTCATCGCAGCCCAGTCTTTTTTCCTGGGACAATAAAACAACTTCGCTTTCTGGTGGATTTACCTTCCCACTGTTTTATCGCGGAGCCATTGTTGACCAGATTCGTGTCCAGGATGCCGTCTTTCAGCAAAGCATCCTGAATTATCAGAATAAAGTATTGACTGCCCAAAAAGAAGTCGAAGAGGCGCTGATTACTATCTCTACCACCCGCAGTTCGACGATCGACCTTAAAAAGGCAGTTATCGCAGCTCAGTCTGCGGCGGATTTGGCGCTGCAGCGTTACAAGGCCGGGCAGACTGACTACAGCACAGTAATTCTTGCGCAGCAACAATTGTTGTCAATCGAAAATACTGCTGTGCAAACTAACACCAATACCTTGCTCGGATATGTTTCCGCGTTTAAATCCCTCGGCGGCGGCTGGTCTGGCGAAATGAAAATCCCAGCATTACCCGTTGCCATGGTCAGCGAGATGGAAAAGCGAACCGACTGGGGCAGGGCACTATTGATTTCAAATGATCCGCGTTTAGTTCAGCCAAGTGAGAATAAGCAATGAGCAAGACCCATACAACCACGCTCATGAATAACGCGATGCTCGCGTTTTTGCTGGCGGCATCTGTTGCACTTGTTGGCTGCGAAAAAAAGACCCCACCCGCTGCTCCGCCCCCTGCTGTGACGGTCGCTAAACCACTGTCTCAGGAAGTCCGTAATTACGAGATTTTTGATGGTAATGTCTCGCCTTTACTCACTGTGGACCTCAACGCTCGCGTGCCAGGCTATCTCACTAAAATTCTCTTCGAAGACGGCGCCTACGTTAAAAAAAATCAGCTTCTATTCATTATTGAGCAAGATCAGTACGAGGAACAAATCAAGCTTAATCAGGCGATCTATGACGAAGCAAAGATTGAAGTCACCCGCCAGAAGGCTTTGCTCAAAGACAATGCAACGTCACAGGCCTCTGTAGACAAAGCGACTTCGTCTTACTTGCAAGCCGACGCTAATTTAAAACTCGCCAAAATCAATTACGGCTATACCGAAATGCGTGCGCCGTTTGATGGTCTGATGGGGCGGCATTTGATTGATGTGGGTAATTATCTGGGATCAACTGCAAATGGTGTAAAACTTGCGACCATTCAGAAGATCAATCCGATTTATGTATATTTTTCAATCAACGAACGTGATTTACTCAAGTACCAAAAACAGTACGTCGATGAAAATAATCGTAAACAATTAGTTAATAAACTCCCCGTTTTCGTACAGTTACAAGGTGAGGATGGCTTTCCTCACGAAGGTACGCTGGATTTTGCCGCGAACCTGTTGAGTACCAGTACCGGCTCCTTGCAATTACGCGCAGAAATGTCTAATTCAAAACTTGAGCTATTGCCAGGGCTGTATGCAAAAGTGATGGCGCATTATGGAGATGCGCGTCGTGCCGTATTAATTCCTACCCAGTCTATCCAGACCGATCAGCAGGGCCCCTATATATTTGTGATGGATGAGAATAAAAAAATCGAACGTCGTAATATTTCCGTAGGTCAAAAATTCCCACCTCTCACTGAGGTGACAAAGGGATTGACGGCTACTGAAACGGTCTTGATTAATGGTTTTATCAATGTCAGGGCTGGACAGACCGTTAATTCGACCACCACGACAATCGATCCCTTGCCTAAGCGCTAAATCGTACAAGGCAAGAGGACACATCATGCTTTCAAAATTTTTTATTGAACGTCCGGTTCTGGGTAATGTGATCGCCCTGATCACAATGCTGATTGGTGCCGTATCTATTTTTGGTCTACCCATCGCCCAGTACCCACAGATGACGCCACCAACTGTTCAGGTCACGACCACCTGGCCTGGCGCGAGTGCGAGTCTGGTTCAGCAGTTAGTGGCCAGTAATATCGAAAATCAGGTCAACGGCGTAGAAAACATGCTGTACATGGAGTCTGATTCGACCAATGACGGGCACTACACCCTGACTGTCACCTTTCAGGTCGGCACAAACTCTGATATTGCCCAGGTCAACGTACAAAACCGTGTCGCGATCGCTTTGCCTTCTTTGCCAACGGCAGTACAAAAACAAGGGGTGACCACTAAAGTACAGTCGACTGCTATTTTGCAGTTCGTGACATTGACCTCCACTAATCCAGAGCACGATGGATTGTTTTTAAGTAACTTTGCCAACTTGCAAATGCAAAACCGGCTCGCTCGCATACCGGGTGTGGCCGCTGCGAACGTGTTTGGTGTGGGTAACTACAGTATGCGCGTCTGGCTTGATCCTGCGCAATTGAGTGCACGTGGTCTATCGCCAGCCGATATTTCAAACGCCATCAGCCGTCAGAACGTGATGCTTGCATCGGGTCAGATCGGCGCGCCTCCCGTGCCCAATGGTCAGGACTTTCAGCTGACACTTAATGTGATGAGTGCGCTCGATACGCCTGAGCAGTTTGGCCAGATTGTTGTTAAAACCAATGATCAAGGCGAGCTCACTCGTCTGAGAGATGTCGCCCGTATCGAGATGGGTAGCCAAAACTACAGCCAGTTTTTCAAGCTCGATAGTGATCAGGCGGGTGGTATCGCAATTTATCAGTTGCCTTCAGCCAATGCGATTGATACGGCCAAAGCGGTACGTGCCGAGATGGAAAAGATTTCAAAAACATTTCCTAAAGAAATGACGTGGAAGATTCCCTTCGATACGACGATGTTTGTGACGGCGTCTATTAATGAGGTATATCGCACGCTGTTTGAAGCCGGTGTGCTGGTGCTGCTTGTCATCATGATCTTTTTACAGGACTGGAGGGCGACGCTGGTACCCGCCACGACCGTACCCGTAACCATTATTGGCGCCTTTGCCTGTATGGCAGGAATGGGTTTCTCGATTAACTTGCTGACACTTTTCGCGATTGTGCTGTGTATCGGTATCGTGGTCGATGACGCGATTGTGGTGGTCGAGGGTGTCGCTAAAAAAGTCGAGCATGGCGAGACACCGCGTCAGGGCGCGATTGATGCGATGACTGAATTGATGGGGCCGATTATTGGAATTACGCTGGTATTGATGGCGGTGTTTTTACCTGCGTCATTCATTGCCGGCATTACCGGTCAGATGTATCGGCAGTTTGCTTTGGTGATTGCGTCGACGGCCTTGATTAGCGGTATCAATGCCGTTACGCTTAAACCGACGCAGGCTGCGGTGTTTATTACCCCAAAAGAGCCGAACGCCAAGAAAAACTGGTTCTTTACCAAGTTTGATTTTTATTTTGAGAAAATCTCAAACTGGTATGCCGGGGTGATGCTCACACTGATGAATCACCGTAAAGTCACGACCTTCGTTGGCGGGGTATTGATTATTGGGGCGATTGTCGGATTGATATATACCCCCACAGGTTTTATTCCTAATGAGGATCAGGGTTATTTGATCGTATCGACGCAGTTGCCTGATGCCTCCTCGATACAGCGTACTCAGGCCGGTATGGCAAAAGTCGCACAGCTCGTCAAAGATACCCCGGGTGTTGAAAACGTCGTCTCGATTGGCGGGGTGAATGCATTGAACAACAACAGCTCCCAGTCAAATGCCGGCGTGATGTATGTCATCTTAAAACCCTGGGACGTGCGGGGTAAAGCCAAAGGACAGGATCTGAAGTCGATTTATAACGCCTTGACTGTCGGTATGAAATCCATACAGGAAGTCAATAGTCAAGTTCTGCTGCCTCCTGCAATTCCCGGTCTTGGCCTGTCGGGAGGATTTCAGCTCCAGCTTGTGTTGACCGATGGAAGTAATAACTTCCGTAAGCTTTCTGAGGTGACGCAGAGGTTCCTCGAGGAGGCACGTACACGCCCTGAAATCATGGTGGCTTTCTCGCCCTTTACAGACAGTGTGCCCCAGATCAAACTTGCTTTTAATTCTGCGCGCGCTGAGACACTCGGTGTAGCACTTGGCGATGCCTATGACGTGTTGCAATCTTCTATCGGTTCGACCTACGTCAACCAGTTTTTCAAATATGGTCAAACTTATCAGGTCTACATCCAGGCTGACGGTAAAAACAGAGTCTCCGTCGACCAAATCAGTCGACTTTATGTAAAGAATAAGTCTGGCGATATGGTGCCACTTGGATCCTTTATAGATGTTACAGAAACTACCGGACCTGCGATTGCCTCGCAATACAATCTGTATCCCACGGCTGCAATATTAGGTGCTTCAGCAGCCGGCTATAGCTCAGGTCAAACCATTGCTGCGCTAGAGGATGTAGCCCGGGTCAGTTTGCCCGATGGATTTAGTTACTCCTGGACGGCGATGTCCTACCAGGAAAAACTGGTCGGAAATACCGTCGTTTTAGTGTTTGCTCTGTCAATCCTTTTGGTTTATCTGGTCCTGGCGGGTCAGTATGAGTCTTGGGTGGCACCGCTGCCAGTGATCCTCGCGGTACCGCTTGCTTTGGTGGGAACTGTGGTTGCGTTGCACTTAACCGGGTTAGCCAACAATATCTATGTCCAGATCGGTTTGGTGCTGATGATTGCGCTCGCTTCCAAGAACGCTATTTTGATTGTTGAAGTCGCGCTTGAGTCAAAAAAGGCTGGACTCAGTCTGGTGGATTCAGCACTCAAGGCCTCTCATGAACGTTTCCGTCCGATTGTGATGACTTCTATCGCCTTTATTCTTGGCGTGGTGCCGCTATTGACGTCGTCAGGTGCCGGTGCTGCAGCCCGGGTATCGATTGGGGTGACAGTGTTTAGCGGGATGATCGCATCGACGTGTCTGGCTGTTGCGCTGGTGCCTATTTTCTTTGTCCAGATCGAAAGCTGGTTTGCTGTCCGCGAAGAAAAGGCAGCGTTGAAAAAAGCCCAAAAGAAGGCGGCCCGCGCACAAGCCAATTCGTAAATTTTTAATACGATTTTGGCAAACCCAGGACGCGTTCTGAGATGTAAGACAGAATCAGTTCGCGACTGACTGGTGCAATGCGCGTGATCATCACCTCACGCAGGTATCGCTCGACGTGATACTCCCGCGCATAGCCAAAACCACCATGAGTCATGACTGCCTGCTCGCAGGCCCTGAAACCCGCCTCCGCGGCCAGATACTTAGCTGCGTTGGCCTCGGCGCCACACTCTTTATTCTGGTCATATAGCCACGCCGCTTTGCGGGTCATCAGTGTCGCCGCCTCGAGCTCCATCCAGTTTTTAGCCAGAGGGTGCTGGATAGACTGGTTCTGTCCTATAGGACGGTTAAATACGACTCGCTCATTGGCATAGGCTGCCGCTTTTTTTAGTGCGATGCGACCTATCCCAATCGCCTCTGCGGCAATCAGAATACGCTCGGGGTTCATGCCATGCAAAATATATCGGAATCCCTGACCTTCTTCGCCGATACGATCCTCGACAGGGATTTCCAGGCCGTCGATAAAGAGTTCGTTCGAGTCGACGGCGTGCCGCCCCATTTTGTCGATGCGGCGCACCTGAACCTTGCTGCGGTCCAGTGTCGTATAAAAAAGTGACAAGCCATGGGTTTTACTTTTGCATTCTTCGATCGGCGTGGTACGTGCCAGTAACAAGATTTTGTCAGCGACCTGTGCCGTGGAGATCCAGACTTTCTGACCATGCACAACGTAGCGGTCGCCTTTGAGGACCGCACGTGTTTTGAGCTCCGTTGTATTCAAGCCTGTATTGGGTTCCGTCACACCAAAGCACGCCTTGACCGACCCGTCTATGACGGGTGGTAAATACTTCATTTTTTGCTCTTCTGTACCGAACACCACGATTGGATTCAGTCCAAAAATATTCATATGGACAGCCGAAGCACCTGACATACAAGCGCCTGTCTCTGCAACGGTCTGCACAACCAGCGTGGCTTCGGTCATGCCCAGACCTGCACCACCATAGGCCTCGGGCATCGCTACGCCTAACCAGCCTGCACGAGCCATCGCGGCGTGGAAGTCGTGCGGAAATTCCGCATCCGCATCGCGCGCCAACCAGTAGTCTTCCGTAAACGCTGAGCATGTCTGTGCCACGGCATCGCATATGGCAACATGATCCTGCGACATTTCAAAATCCATGAATATTCCTGTAATGAATCAACTGCGAATGCAGATAATAATTGTTGTTGCTTGTTAAGTGTTTGTGAGGTGTTTTGGGATGGAGTAGTGGTTTGTCAGACATCCGTCATAGCAGCTTCGCTACGCAACCAGCTTGTGAATTTTTCAACGCGCGGCCACTGAGCATGTTGTATCGGATAAACAAGATGATGCGCATGTACAGGTATACCGAAATCCTGATCGAACACCTCAACAAGCTCGCCTTTTTTTAATGCTGATTGCGCCATCATGTTGCTGTCCAGCGCCACCCCTAAGCCTTGAATAGCCGCATCAATCACCA
>CAIPID010000420.1 GCA_903865015.1 uncultured beta proteobacterium
AGGTCCTTATTGTGGATTAATACTGGGTCAGCAGGGGGCTCGCATAATCAAGATCGAGCCGCCCAGCGGTGACTGGAGTCGCCAGATGGGGCGCGCCACGAATGGACATACTGCAATTTCTATCGCCTATAACGCAGGTAAAGAAAGCGTTATGCTCGATACGCGAACACCTGAAGGACGTCAGGCACTGATCTCGCTTGCTCAGCGCGCAGACGTCATTATTCAAAACTTCAGGCCGGGAGTGGCTACCAGTATGGGTGTGGATTACGAGGAATTATCCAAACTTAATCCCAAACTTGTTTATGTATCGATTACTGGATATGGCACGCAAGGGCCGATGGCCAGGCTGCCCGCACTGGATACGACGGTTCAAGCGTTTTCAGGACTGATGCATACTAATCGTGATGCTGCAGGGCACCCACGCAGAATAGGTTTTTTCCTCGTGGACCTGACGACAGGCATTTATGCTGCACAAAATACTGTCGCCGCACTTTATCGAAGTGCGCTGACCGGCAAGGGACGTCATCTACACGTTTCGATGCTACAGACGGCGACTGCCCTGCAATCCTATGTTTTGTTGGATGATGCGATGTTTCCGGCTGCCGAGTCTGTTGTGTTTAATGCGCCAACCGGTATCTATGAGACCTCGGATGGAAAAATCTACGTCAGTATGCTGAATGACGCGATGTTTGGCCGTTTATCAAAGGCGTTAGGGTTTAACGACTGGGCGCAGGATGAAACGTTGCAGCATAGTGCTGGGAGAATTGGGCGCGCTGCAGAGCTCAATACAAGGGTAGCAGCAGCCCTTGAACAAAAATCTTCTGAATACTGGAGCGACATACTCACGCGTAATGATATTTTATTTGGTGTGTTGAATCACCCGCGCGCATTGCTTGAGCACCCGCAGTCAAAACATGTCGGTTTGTTTCAATCTGTCGAGCAAGCTGATGTGGGCACTTTGCCATGGCCTGTGATGCCAGGCCAGGAGTCTTCGCAGTTGCCGCCTGCAGACTCCCCCTCTCTAGGCGAGCACACTGAGCGTATTCTCAAAGAGTTTGGACTGAAATAATTATTTTTTATTAGCTTCTGATGTGAGGATATCCACCTGTACACTTTGCAGCAGCCGCTGGAAATCTGGCGAGTCGGTGATGATCTGACCGGCTGCACTGCGTAGACGATCTACTGCCTCGTCAGGCAAAACAAATGAAGTCGGCTGTTGATTCAGGTAGTCGCGTTCCTCTTCATTTTTAAGCGCAGGAAATGATACGTCGACAACGAATATCTCTGCGCTTGGACCGCGCACCGCGGCAGCGACTTTCGGATCCTTGTTCGCTTTGAGTGCAGCCGAGTTGCGGATGAACGTCAGGTTATCCCATTGCGCTGACATATCTTTCAGCTGCTCGACGGCTTCAAATGAAAAATGGTCGATGGGTGTGCCTGCAGCTTTGAGTAGAACGTTCAATGTAGAGGGTGGGCTTTCTGATTTATCCCAGTTTGTTTTCGGTGTCGAGAGTGAATTGACAATGAAGACAATGATTCTCTTGGCATTATCAAGTGGTGAGGGTACTCCCGTGCCTGCGAGTGCCTGAATCATATCGAGTGATTCGAGTACGCCGCGCATGCCGATATTGTCTGAAACGCCACCATCTACCAAGTGCAAGTAAGGTCTGTTTTTACTGTCGCTGAAAGCTCTTTCGTTTTGCAAGGCCCGTATTGCGCGGGCTGCTGGTCTTGAAGGATGCTCGATGTCGGTGAAAGGCATCATCCATGGAGGGGTTGTGTTGTCACACGTGCCACCATAGTTGTTGAATGTTAATGGTGAAAGCACGACGGGCACCGCAGAGGATGAAGCCGCGGCACGCGACAAACTGACTGCATTGACATCCGAGCAGATCTGATCAAAATAACGCTGGGTAAACTGAAATCGTGAGCCGGTCGAGATGTCTGTAGCAGAGGCCAGAATCATCGGTCCGTTATTGTGGTCAAGATCTTTAAAGGTCGCACCGTTAAAGAGAATGTCGTCGTAGAGCGTGGCCGCTAATTCTGAGCGGCCCCAGCCGAGTGACCATAAATCACCCCAGTTGCGGGGACTAAAGAATCGCGCGATCAGCTCGCCTTGCACGTCACGCTTTAAAAAGCGTTGTTCGTATTCCTGAAAAAGCTTGTCCCCGTAAAGCCCATAGGCAAGGGCTGTAAAGCTGCCTCCAGAAACGCCAGTAATGACATCGACCTCGTCAATTAATCGGATGGTATTGCCCTCAGGGCCCTTGACCTCGGTTTTAGCGAGGAATTCCAATACGCCGTAAGAAAATGCTGCTGCACGCATCCCGCCACCCGAGAAGGCCAGGATGACTAGATTTTCATCATTGACGCCACGGGGTTTGCGGTTTTCATACCGATAGCCCTTTGTGTAGTCGGCATGTGCGATAGGGGGATTAACCGGGCGCGTTGCGCAGCCCGCAAGCACTAAAACAAGCAATGCAAGCACAAGTCGAGAGAGACGATTCAAATTCAACATGTGCTGCATGCTACTTACCTTAATAAATGAAAATTAACGTGCGACAGCCTGACCGTCACGGCGGTGATCGGATCCCGCAACATAGGCGTAAGGCGCAGTCGTCGTTTCCTGGGCATCAAGACGTGCGATTAACTGCGCGCTGCCAAAGTCCAGGCTGTCAGGCGGGGTGACCGTTGGGGTGTGACCCATTGCGATCAGACCGTTAACGATTTCCTTGTTGACTGCATTTTCGAGCATCAGTTCGCCGATATCGTTGATGCGCCAGCGCGGTGCATCAGAGCAAGCCTGAGGGTTATGCTGTTCGACAACCCGACGCAACACCATTTGCATATGGCCTTGCGCTTGCATGTTGCCACCCATCACACCAAATGCCATCTCTGCTTTGCCGTTGCGGGTCATGAATGCCGGGATGATGGTGTGCATGGGGCGCTTGCCACCGCCCACCAGATTTGGATGCCCTGGCTTGAGCACAAATCCTGAACCACGGTTTTGCAATGCGATACCTGATTTTGGAACAACCACGCCTGAGCCAAAGCCTTTGAAGTTTGACTGAATGAAAGAGATCATGCGGCCTTCGGCATCGGTTGCGCACAAGTAGACTGTGCCGCCTGAAGGGGGTTGACCTGGATCGTATTGGCCCGCTTTTTTCAGGTCGATGAGTTTGGCGCGCTCTTTGGCATAGGCTGGGCTCAGCATTGCGGACACGCTGACTTTCATGTGCTCAGGATCGGACACGTGTTCATACAAGTCAGCAAACGCAACACGCATGGCCTCGATCTCGAGGTGCATGCGCTCGGGTGAGCCCGGTTTGGTTTCGTTGTAAGGCAGTTGGTCGATGATGTTCAATGCGAGCAGTGCTGTTAAGCCTTGGCCGTTTGGTGGGATCTCGTGAATGGTATAGCCACGGAAATCCGTAGAGATGGGCTCCACCCAGTCTGCCTGATGTGCAGCGAGGTCTGCCTCGGTCAGCGCCGCACCATGCTCAGCGGCAAAAGCGGCAATCATTTTGGCCAGGCGGCCGCGGTAGAACGACTCGCCATTTGTGCGGGCGATATCCTCAAGGGTGTCTGCCTGATCAGCAAATTTCCAGATCTCGCCAGCGACTGGCGCGTGACCCTTTGGCATAAAGGCTGAAAAGCCTGGATAGTCTTTGAGTTCTTTAGCTGCCGCAGCCCACTGGCGTGCAACGACAGGGCTGACTGGAAAGCCTTCGCGTGCGTGGCGGATTGCATCGGTGAACAAGTCTGCGAAGGGCAGATTACCGAATTTTTTTGACAGTGCAACCCACTGTGAAACCGCGCCAGGGACCGTGACTGTTTCCCAGCCACGATCATCCATAGCGGTCTTGCCCTTAAATCGCTCTGGTGACCACGCTGCAGGTGCACGCCCAGAGGCATTCAGGCCATGCAGTTTGCTGCCGTCCCAGATCAGCGAAAAACCATCTCCACCAATACCATTCATGGTTGGCTCAACCACGGTCAGCGTAATCGCTGCGGCGATCGCTGCATCAATCGCATTGCCGCCACGGGCAAAGACGGCGGCTCCTGCCTGAGCTGCGAGCGGCTGAGAAGTCGAAACGATATTGCGGCCCAGAACGGGTTGACGACCTGAAGGGTAGGGGAGTTGCCAGTTCATGAAATATGCTTTCCTGAAAAAGAATAGTGAGTTGAATTGTTCATATATTTAATGCCGCTATCATAGTCCGCAGCGAGCATCTGTGCATCTGTTCCTCTGTTAATGATGGGAGTCAAAATAGCCGCTATTTAGTCCGGATCAGGGTCAAATAAGCGTCTTGACATTAAATATTATTTTGCGTTTATGAATAATCTGTTAAAAAGGTTGTCATACCAAAAGCCTGACTCGATTAGGATGGAGACAAAAAATGAAGAGACGGGTTTTTACGCTCGGAGCGTTGCTATTCACGCTTGGTATTAAGTCAACCGCGTCTGCCGCCGAACTTGAGTGGCCTCGCAGTCGCGTGACAATCATTGTCCCTTTCCCCGCTGGGGCAGCTACTGATATAACCGGTCGTATTGTTGCTGCCAAGCTTTCCCAGATGTGGGGCCAACCGGTTGTGATAGACAATCGAGGTGGAGGTAATGGAATCTCAGCCTCTGAGGCTGCGGCGCGCGCAAAGCCCGACGGACTGACGTTATTTTTGACCTCTGCCATGACGCAGGTGGTCAACCCTGCATTGTATGAAAAACTGCCATACGACCCGATCAAGGATTTTGAGCCGATCACGAGATTTGGCCGACTTCCTTTTGTTGTGCTGGTGCCTGCAAATTCACCGTTCAAGACGCTCGGCGAGCTAACCGCTTTATTAAAGAAGGAGCCTGGCAAACATAACTTTGGTGCTGGCTCTTTACCCGCGCGCGTTGCCTCAGAACTTTATAAAAAATTGGCAGATGTTGATGTGGTGTCCATTGCATATAAAAGTAACCCGCAGGCATTTCCGGATTTATTTTCTGGCCTGCTCACTTTTATGATCATCGATGTGGTCAATGCCAAACTCCAAATCGATAGTGGAAAAATGCGTGGGCTGGCAGTAAGCCTTGGGCAAAGAGAGGAACAGTTGCCTCAAGTGCCCTCGGCACCCGAAGCGGGATTGCCAGGCTTTGAATTAATCACTTGGACAGGGTTTTATGCCCCACGGGGTACGCCAGAGCCTCTCATTAATAAAATTAATCGCGACATTGTGATTGCTTGTCGAGACCCTGGCGTATTACAAAGCTTTTCTAGTCTGGGGGGGCCACCGAAAACCACAACGCCTCAAGAGTTTAAGGAATTTACCTCCTCAGAAATGCAAAAGTGGGGAGAAATTATCCGTCAGTCGCAGATCAAACTTGATTAAGGAGTGTTCTGATGCAAGACACGCAAATCAGAGGTAATAACGGACCACGGTACCGCCATAAGCATAGCGATAGCGCGCCCTATGAAAATATTCGCGTTGAAAAACTTACGCCAATTATTGGCGCAGAGATTTTTGATATCGATTTGACTCGGCCGCTTTCACAAGCGCAGCAGCTAGAAGTTCATCGTGCGCTTGCGGAAAACCAGGTGATTTTTTTTCGTAATCAAAATATCACTAAAGAGCAGCATCTGGCATTCGGCAGTCTGTTTGGTGATTTCCATATTCACCCGGCCGCACCGCACGTAGAGGGGCTGCCTGCGCTGATGAAAATCCATGCCGATGAGAACTCTATCCGGGCAAACGGCGAGGCTTGGCATACGGATGTTAGCTGCGATCAAGAGCCGCCGATGGGAAGTATCTTGCATATCCATACCTGCCCTCCCCATGGCGGTGACACTTTATTTGCAAGTATGTACGCTGCATACGAGGCGCTGTCAGACAGGATGAAAAATTATTTGAATGGTATGACGGCGTACCATGATGGAGAGCCAGTCTACAGAGGCACGTACAAAAACCTGGGTGTCATTGATAAGCCAGAATATCCGCATGCTGAACATCCCGTGGTGCGAACACATCCTGTCACTGGGCGCCAAGCTTTGTATGTAAACAGAGGATTTACCAGCCACCTCATTGGGGTGCCCAAAGACGAAAGTACGGCTGTTTTAAAGTATCTGTTTGAACATATGGAAAATCCGTTGTTTCAATGCCGCTTTCGCTGGCAGCAGCATTCGATTGCTTTCTGGGACAACAGATGCGTGCAGCATAGGGCGATGTGGGATTACTGGCCCAATACCAGAAGCGGTCATCGGGTGACTGTCTCAGGTGACAAACCTTTTTATCGGCCGATCTGAATTCAAAGACGCCCATGAAAAACGGGTGTGGCTCATAAGAACCACACCCGTCCAGAGCATGTAATCAAACTAAAGTAAAACTAACTCCCGTATTAAGCAACCGAGTGAAGTGCAGCCTTAACAGTTGCAAACATCTCGTCGATCTGGGCATCAGTCACGATCAATGGTGGCGAGAAAGCCAGAATGTCACCAGTAAAGCGAACCATCACGCCTTTTTCAAAGCACTTGAGGAATACGTCATAAGCACGTGTGCCTGGCGCTCCATCGCGTGAATTGAGCTCAACTGCGCCCATCAATCCGAGGTTGCGGATATCTTTCACATGAGGCTCGCCGCGCAGCGCGTGGATGGCCGCCTGGAACTTTGGCGCCATCTGGTTTGCGCGCGCAAACAGGCCTTCGCGTTTATAGATGTCCTGCGCAGCGATGCATGCGGCAGCCGCGGTGGGGTGTGCGGAGTAGGTGTAGCCGTGGAACAGCTCAATCGCATTACCAGGGCCGGCGTTGACGATTGCGTCATGGACTTGACGGCTGGCGGCGACTGCAGACATCGGGATGGCTGCATTGTTGATCGCTTTTGCCATCGTTAGCAGATCAGGGGTTACGCCGAAGTATTCGCTGGCGGTTGCTGCACCCAGGCGACCAAAACCGGTAATGACTTCATCAAAAATCAACAGGATGCCGTGCTTGGTGCAAATGTCGCGCAAGCGTTGCAGGTAACCCTGTGGGGGAATCAGTACGCCCGTTGAGCCGGCGACGGGCTCAACGATCACAGCTGCGATGGTCGATGCATCGTGCAGAGCGACTAAGCGCTCGAGGTCATCGGCTAAATGTGCACCCCAGGCAGGCTGGCCCTGGCTATACGCCATGTTTTCAATGCTGTGGGTGTGTGAAATATGGTCTACGCCTGGGATCAGGTTGGCAGAGTAGGCTTTACGGTTGGAGACAATGCCGCCCACCGAGATACCTCCAAAACCCACGCCACTGTAGCCGCGCTCGCGACCAATCAGACGGGTGCGCTGGCCTTCGCCGCGTGCACGGTGATAAGCGAGTGCGATTTTCAATGCTGTGTCGACGGCCTCGGAGCCAGAGTTTGCAAAAAAGATGCGGTCCAGACCGGCAGGCATGACTTCGGCGACTTTCGTTGCTGCTTCAAAAGCCAGTGGGTGCCCCATTTGGAACGATGGTGCATAGTCCATTTCCATCATTTGGGTGTGGACGGCTTCGATAATCTCTTCGCGACCATGGCCTGCGTTGACGCACCAGAGGCCAGCACAGCCGTCCATCACTTTGCGTCCGTCAACGGTGGTGTAGTACATGCCTTTTGCTGATTTCAGCAGACGAGGCGCCGATTTGAACTGCTTATTCGCAGTAAAAGGCATCCAGTAGTTGGTCATGTCCAAGTCGTTAGTCAGACTGACGTTTTCGGTAATGGCGTTCATGTGTGGGGCTCCTGATAGGGGTCGATGTATCACTGTAACGCTCTATATCTGCATGGTTCCAGTACGGTTTAAAGGTTTTGTGGCAAACTGTACTGGTTGGATGGAGAGTAGCGCAGGTTTGCGCACGTCAAATCAATCCAGGAACTGGGGACAAAGCGATGGCAACGACTACCTTTCACCTGCGATGTGACCGTCACTCGGTGGTCACGCTGACCGACCAGATTGTCTCGGCAATTCAAACAGCGATTGATCAGCACGTACTGCGTCCAGGAGATAGGTTGCCATCGGTTCGTACTTTGGCACGTGAGCAAGATTTAAGTCCCTACACCGTCGCGGAGGCGTATCAGCGACTGACTACCTCGGCGAGCATTGTCTCGCGTCCCGGCTCAGGCTATCGGGTCGCGCAGATCACCCCTGCCTCGGCGGTCGGAAAAATATCATGGACAACGCCAGCGTTGAATGCGGCATGGCTTTTGTCTGATGTGTTTGCAGATCATTCCGTCCCAATTAAGGCTGGCTGCGGGTGGATCCCGGGAGAGTGGCTCGATGAGAGTGATATGCAACACGCATTGCGGGCATTGAGTCGGGTGCCAGGCCCCAGGTTAGGAGGTTATGGCCATCCCTATGGCATGGGAGCGTTGCGCGAGCAGGTCGCAATGATCTTACGGCGCAATGCCATTCCCGCTGATACGTCTAATGTGCTGATGACACAGGGGGCTACGCAAGCGTTGGATCTGGTGGTGCGTACCTTGCTGCGGCCGGGCGATACTGTGTTGGTCGACGATCCTTGTTATTGCAATTTGTTGCAGATTTTGCAGTTAGCTGGCTTGCGCGTGATTGGCGTGGAGCGTGGCGCAGAGGGACATAATCTCGAGCAGTTGAAAGCACTTTTAGATCGGGAAAATCCCAAAGCTTTCTTTGTGAATACGGTATTACAAAATCCCACAGGAACTTCGCTGTCACAGGGTTCTGCCAGAGCATTGCTCGAGCTTGCAAATCAGAATGGTCTGTGGGTGATCGAGGATGATATCTACCGCGAGCTTGCACCAGCGGGTGCTCCGTGTCTGGCAGAAATGGATGGTCTGAATCGTGTTATTTATATTTCCGGCTTTTCCAAGACCATCACACCAACGCTGCGAGTAGGTTACGTGGCCGCGCATGCAGAAATGCTGACTGATCTCGCACGTACAAAAATGGCGGTGGGGTTGACTTCATCGGAAGTCTCCGAGCGTGTTGTTGCAAATATTTTGATCGATGGGCATTATGAAAAACATGTTGAGCAATTAACTAGAAAATTAAAAGCCTCTCACGCTCAGGTGGCGCAAAGTATGCGCGCGGCGGGAATGGAAATTTTCCATGAGCCCGGTGCGGGGTTGTTTATCTGGGCGCGTTTGCCAATCGATCCCGCACAAAGCATCCATGTTGCAACTGAAGCCTTAGACAGAGGGATCTGGCTCGCTCCTGGTTCTTATTTCCGTCCCGGAGATCAAGCCTCTAACTGGTTTCGTTTTAATGTGGGTAGTTCGGATAACCAGGTGTTGTGGGAGTTTGTGCGAGGACTTTAAAGAATGAACACAGTCGCTGTGATCAGCGGTCGACCGCCAGATAAAGAGTTTCTTTGATTTCTTCCATCACGATGTAGCTGCGTGATTCTGCAGAGGCTGGCATGCGCTTGAGAATTTCACCGAGTAACTGACGATATTTGTTCATCTCGCTCAAGCGCGCTTTCACCAGATAATCAAAATCGCCTGAAACCAAATGGCACTCCATGACTTCGGGTACGTATTCGAGCTCTTTCTTTACTTTTTCAAATACGTCGCCTGATTTGGAGGAGAGTTTTATTTCAAGAAAGACGAGTAAATTTTTGCCAAGAGCGGCGGGATTGACGCGGGCGTAGTACCCCATGATGACACCCTCACGTTCCATGCGTTTCACGCGCTCTGAACACGGCGTGGCCGAGAGGCTAACCCGCTCGGCAAGCTCCGTCATGGATAGCCTGCCATCACGCTGCAAAACATCGAGTATCTTGAGGTCTGTCCGATCGAGTGTGCGCATGGTGTGTCCTGTAAAGTTATGTGAGTGGTAATGAACTCACTCATATATGTTGGTATTTTAGTGAATAACTCTGCCGTTGATATTAAAAACCATGTTTTTTCAGCGCGAGCATTATAAAAGGCGTAATAATTTTGATGAGTCACACAGTGCAAACTGAAACCGTGCGCATACCGCAAGGCGATGTTATTGGGCAGCGACTGCCCCGCGTTTCTCGTTTTTCTTCTATTCCCTATGCAGAGCCTGCAGCGGGAGCGCTGCGGTTTGCGCCGCCTGTCCCCGCGCGCTGGCAGGGAACGCTGGACGCGACCCTGCCCATGCCTGTTTGTCCGCAGCTGCCTTCGCGACTGCGTGGTGTGATGGGGGATTTTGAGGCGCAGCAGTCAGAGGATTGTTTGCGCTTGACCGTCTGGACGCCTGCAGCCGATGCGCGCAAGCGACCCGTCGTGGTCTGGTTGCATGGTGGAGCATGGCAAAGCGGGGGCGGCGCGGTTGACTGGTATGACGGCGCGCGACTTGCCGCACGAGGAGATATCGTGGTGGTCGGCGTCAACTACCGCCTGGCGGCATTGGGTTGGCTGTATGTGCCCGGCGAAACGGCAAACGTTGGTTTGCTGGACGAAGAAGCTGCGATCAACTGGGTCGTGCAGCACATCGCGCATTTTGGCGGCGACCCCCAACAGATCACCGTCATGGGGCATTCCGCAGGGGCTTTTAACATCGCTGCCATGCTTGCGCGCAAGCCGCAATTCCAGCGTGCCATTTTGCATAGCGCATCATTGGGGCGCGGTTTTCGTGAGGCGGATCAGGCCGCTCATTTAAGTCGCGTGTTTCTCGAGGCTGCCGGAGTGCAGGACTTGTCGCAGGCAAGGCAATTGCCGCTTGGTGCTCTTTTCGCGGCGCAACAGTCATCGGGCGTCATGCAGGCGCTGAAAAAAGAAGGGGCGAATCGCAGTCTGTTTTGTCCAGTGATTGATGGTGATATTTTCAAAGCGCCGACCGAGCCCCTGATGCAGGCTGCGTGTTCCAGAGCGGATGTACTCGTCGGCTCAACACTCAATGAAATGGCGGCATTTCCAGGCACAGTCATTAACGAGCAAAGCCAGCAACTCGGTGAAATCATTTTCCGCGCACCAGGCCGCAAATGGGCAAGTGATGCGCGCACCGAAGGCAGGCAGGCGTGGAACTTTAGTTTTGACTATGCTCCCACGCAGCAGTTTGGTGCCTGTCACTGTATCGACTTGCCTTTTGTATTTGGTAATCTGGATGCGTTTGCTGGCGCGCCAATGCTGGAGGGCATGGTGGCTGAGCACGCCACATCGCTAGTTGACCAGATACAAACCGCATGGATTGAATTTGTGCATGGCCGCTCGCCAGGTTGGGACATGTCACCTGTCGTCAAAATCTTTAAATAAGGAATACATGTGATGATGCTGAGAAGTTGTTTCAGGAAATCCTGCTGGATGTTGCCATCAGTGCTTGTATTTCTGTTCTTTTTGAGCGCACATGCTCAGACGCCACAATCTTTTCCTGATAAACCCATAAAGATCATCGTTGCCAATCCTCCGGGTGGTCCGGTGGATGTGGTGTTGCGCGTGCTAGCTAATCGTATGAGTGCGATATGGCATCAGCCTGTCGTTGTGGAAAATAAGCCAGGAGGCTCCGGGATTGTCAGCACCTCGGCACTCGTGAAAGCTGCGCCTGATGGTTATACGATTGCGATGGTTACTGCATCCTCGATGACGATTATGCCGTTTGCGGTTGAGAGCTTGCCTTATGATCCAATAAAAGACTTGCAGCCTATTTCACTGGTTGCCCGCACGCCATTTATTTTTATTGTGCGTCAGGATAGTCCAATTAAAACCTGGCAAGACTTTGTTTCACTTGCCAAAATAAAGGATCTGACGATTGGTTCCTATGCAATTGGCTCGGCTTTTCATTTGGTGTGGGAGCAAACTGCACGCCGTGTTGGCATCCAGGCGGTCTATGCCCCGGCTAACTCCGCAGGTAAAACGCAAAGTGATTTAGTCGGTGGCCAACTGGATATCGTGTTGGAGGCGCCTTCGAGTGCCAATGCCATGCTCGATAGCGGCCGTGTCAGGGCCATCGCGATTACAAGCCCGGAGCGCTTTGCTGGCCTGCCGGACACACCTACCCTGGCGGAATCTGGCCTCAAAGGTTATGCGTCGTTACCATGGATCGGACTGATGGGGCCCGCAGGGATGCCCGCTGAACGTGTGCGCATTATTCAGCAGACGGTAGCTGAAATTCTTAAAGAGCCTGATATGCAAAAGCAGCTGCAAATTCTGGGTATGATGCCCGTTGGCAGTGATCCGCAGATACTGGCTGATACGATTGTGCAAGAGCGTCGCGACATGCAGCCACTCGTTAAAGAACTAGGGATTAAATTGCAATGATATTTGTCCATACTCCACCGATCGTCAAAACGGCAGAAGTATTCACCGAGATGCCTGCACACTTTCGCCGAACAGGTGTGCATTCCGAATGGGCCAATGCTAACCGTGGTGGCCAAGCCGTGGACTCGTTTCTTGAGGGGCCGGTCTTTGATCGGCATGGCAATCTGTATGTGACCGATATTATTTTTGGACGGGTGTTTTGTATCGACCCCCGGGGTCAGTGGTCTTTGGTGATTGAATATGACGGGGAGCCTAACGGGATGCGATTTATCTCGGATACGGAGCTGCTGATTACGGATTATAAAAATGGCTTGATGCGACTCAATGTCGAAACGGC
>CAIPID010000421.1 GCA_903865015.1 uncultured beta proteobacterium
ATAGCCATCGGGTTCAGACTTTGCAACCATCGCGGCACCAATCTGCGCATTGCCACCGGGCTTGTTTTCAACCACGACGGATTGACCCCAGCTTTCAGTTAATTTTTTCCCAAGGATCCTGGACAATACATCGGACGCACCGCCGGCAGCAAAAGGAACAATGATACGGATAGGTCTGTTTGGATAGCTGGCAGCCGCATCTTGAGCATGCGCCCCCCCCATCGCTCCAGCAACGCCACCTAGCAGCGCCCATGCTATGGACTTCAAGCTGATTCGTTTAACCCAAAGCAGTCCTGAATTGAATTGACCTCTGTCTTTTTGAATGACCGTCATGCTGTCTCGTCCTGGAGTCGGACGTCTTGCATGACGTCCTTATTATGATTTGTTTAGGATACTGTCATTCACGCTGAAAGTCTTCGCGCATTGCCGCAATAGCGCTAAAGTCGCCTCAGATAAGGGAACACCCTGAGACTGAGCTGTTGCAATATTGCGATCCGCTTGCTCACCTGGCAATCTGACTGGCGCGGCAGGATCGATCGGCGCGTTAGCGTGGCAGGCATCCATCAGAAAATCCATTTGATCAGTAAATGCATCCAGGCCTGCAAAAGCATTGGGATCGATCAACTGCAAATAAACGCTCGCGCCCCACTTGGTCGGGGCATCCTTTCGTCCATAGCCACTCAATCCTTGCGTGAGCGCCTCGACCATCAACGCCATGCCGAAGCCCTTGTGCCCAGACTCCGCACCACCTAGCAGCATCAGGGTGCCACGCGGCTCGGACTTTTCGAGAACGCGCGCATCGCGAGTAGGTTTGCCCTGCGCATCCAGCAACCAGGGGTGTTCGAACAACTCTCCAGCATTTGCTTTTTCGCGCGTCATGGATACTGTAGTGATCGAGGCCGAGGTATCAATTAATACCGGGAAGGTGCTTGAGGGAAATCCAATACCAATCGGATTAGGGCTAAACAACGCCTCTGTGCCGCCATGAGGTGCAACGTACTTTCCATGCGGTCCGGATGAAAGCAGCATCGCATAATAGCCGTGATCCGTTGCCTGTTTGAGCAAGGCAGCCAGACAACCGATGTGGTGGCTACGGCGAATTGAAAACGTTACAACGCCATGCTTTGGCAGGCGCTCAAATCCAAGCTGCATGGCTTTCTCGACCAACCAGAGCCCAGGCAAATAGTTACCATCCCAAACAATGGTCGAGCCCGTGTCTTTAGCGACAACATAGTCTCCCGTCGCAGGCATATCGGCGCGTGTGATTTGATCCAGATAGTTTTTACACTGCGCCATGCCGTGTGTAAAACGCCCCATCATGTCGGTGAGCACCAGCAACCTCGCCATGGACTCGGCACGTTCCTGATTTAAACCTGCGGCCATAAACAAAGACTGTCCAAACTCGGTCAGCGCCTTGGCGTCAAAGCGCTGCATCAGAGCAGGAGAAGTTGAAACACTCATTTAGAATTTTTCCTTATTGAGTTGACCGAGGACGTAGCACCTAATGCGATCCCAAAAATAATTAATGCCGTGGCAATCATTAA
>CAIPID010000422.1 GCA_903865015.1 uncultured beta proteobacterium
GCTTGACGACCATAGCGAGGTGGTCCCACCCCTTCCCATCCCGAACAGGACCGTGAAACACCTTAGCGCCGATGATAGTGGACGTACGTCTGTGAAAGTAGGACATTGTCAAGCTCTTACCCCTCAAAACCCCGTAGCCTACAAGCTGCGGGGTTTTGTCTTTGGACGGAGGGAAATTCAGTTGAGCTATTAAGCCGTGGCGGAAATGCCGGCCTCCCTAGCTTAGACAAATAACTAGGTTAGGTCTATTGAGCTAACCCGACCTAGAATTAAATCAGCCGAGATAAGCCAGCTCTAAAAGATTTGCTTCTTTGAGTTTCTCTGGCGTTCCCTGGAACACCACATTGCCAGCGCTTAGCAAGTTGCTGCTGTCAGATAAGGCGAGCGCCATATCTGCCATCTGATCAACAAGTAGTAACGTCATGCCTTCTTTGCGCAGCGATGCAAGACGTACAAACAGCTCATCGACAATCGCAGGAGCAAGGCCCAATGAAGGCTCATCCAGTAGAAGTACGACAGGATTTGCAGCTAAGCCACGTGCAAGAGCAAGCATTTGTTGCTCGCCACCTGAAAGAAGACCCGCTCTTCTTGTCCTGATCATCTTAAGCTTTGGAAAGATAGAGTATAAATATTCAAGCTTCTCGTTACTCAGGCCGCCACGGGCATAGGCACCAATTTTTATATTGTCTTCTACAGATAGCTCTATAAAAACCTGCCGACCTTCAGGAACCATGACCAGACCAAGTGATGCAATCTGGTGGGCGGGTAGATCTGTGATGTCTCGTCCGTCAAACGCAATCGAGCCTGTGAATTTTTTGTGTAAACCGGAGATCGCGCGCATGAGTGTCGACTTGCCAGCGCCATTTGCACCTAAGATACACGCAGTCTGATTTTTCTTTAAGGACAGATCGATATTGTTCAGGACATTGGCAGCGCCATAGTTTGCGGATAAATTACTCACCACCAAAACATCTGTGTGTTCTGGCGCAAAGTCGTTAATCTGCTCAGTGATGTTCGAAAAGAATTTTGACTCCCCATTACCCAGGTACGCCGCACGGACACGCGGATTATGTTGAATCTCAACGGGGACGCCTGAGGCGATGAGCTTGCCTTGATCTAATACGTGAATTTGCTCAGAGATACTCATGACTAAGGCCATGTCGTGCTCAATGATAAAAACACCAATGCCTTGAGCGGCGATATTTTTGAGTACACCGCCAAGCTGGGACTTTTCTTCTGCAGACAATCCCGCAGCAGGCTCGTCGAGCATGATCATGCACGGACGTGTTGCCAGCGCACGCGCAATCTCAACTAACCTGCGGTCAACGTGTGCGAGGGAGTCTGCGCGGGCATTACCATCGCCTTGATATCCCGCAAAGCTCAATAGAGCAGCACATAGCTTTAACGGTTGTTCAGGGAGGTTTTGACCAATTAGACGGCCTTGCAACAAGCCAAAGTAAACGTTTTCTAAAACAGACATGTCTCCAAAGAGTTGCGAGGTCTGATATGTGCGGGCAATCCCGGATCGACCCACTTGATAACCTGGCAGTGAACTTAACTCCTTATCATCAAGATACACGGCACCCGTACTAGGCTGATAAAAGCCAGTCACTAAATTTAAAAGCGTGGTTTTACCCGCACCATTAGGACCAATCAAACTGGTGATTTGGCCAGTATGTGCCTGTAATGTAACGTCTTGCAGAGCAACGTTACCTCCAAACACGACACCAAGCTTTTCTAGTTTAAGCAGGCCGGGATGCGCACTGCTAAACCAGGAAAGTGCGCGTGCATGATCCGCCTGCACCGCAGAGGTAAGTCTCTTGAAATAGCGTCGAGTCGCATGCCCAAGTGCACCAGTCAGTCCATTTGGCGCAACGAGCAACACAATCAGCAGTAATCCACCGAAAAACATCAGACGATATTCCGCAAGTGAGGATAGCGCTTCGGGCAACAAGATCACCATAACTGCGCCGACTAAAGGTCCCGCAGCCTGACCGATGCCGCCAATCATCACCATTAACAAAAAGATGATCGACTGAAAAAATGGAAACGACTCAGGACTGATAAACCCGTTGAGTACAGCAAACAGGCAGCCAGCAACACCAGTTAGTGCTGCAGAGAGTGCAAAGGCGATCACGCGCACAAGCATCAGATTGGCACCAATTGCGCTGGCGGCAACTTCTGCACCCCGGGTCGCACGCATCACGACGCCCCATTTGCTACTGGCAAACAAAGCGTAAGCAGGGATGAGTAAAGCACTGATTGCAATAGCGATGCAGGCGATGCCTGTACTTCCAAATACATAACCAAACAAAGACGGTTGTGGGATGCCCATGATCCCGTTCCATCCGCCTGTGACATCTTTCCACTCTGCGATGCCTTGTTCTACAAAATATCCAAAGGCGATCGTGACCATCGCGAGGTATGGGCCTTTTACACGCAGGGCGGGTAAAGAAAGCAAGGCGCCTGCAAGCCCGGATATCACCGCAGCACAGAGCATTGAAAGAGGAAAAGGCAGACCGAATTTCATTGTGGCGATGGTACCCACGTAGGCGCCGATTGCATAAAACGCAGCGTGTCCCAGTGACGTTTGTCCCACTAAGCCCATCAAAATATTGAGCCCAACACCAACGATGGCGGTAATAGCCACGGTGCCAATGACGAGCACCTGATATTCATTGGTGAGGCTAACCGCGACAGAACCAATCACCAGCCAGGCCAGACCGGTCAGCCAGGAAATTTTGTGGGCGCTCATATCTTGTTCACGCCTTTACGTCCAAATAGGCCAACGGGTCTGATGGCTAGCACAGCGATAGTGAGCGCAAAAGAAAACATCTGCGCATAGGTCGAGCCAAAGGCTGTGACGAGTATGGCTTCTGTAATACCTAAAAGTAATCCACCAGCCATAACACCCGCAGCACTATCTATACCCCCGAGTATGGCCGCCGCAAAAGCTTTGATGCCGAAGATCGTACCCATGCCGGCTGAGACGGTATAGAGCGGCGCAATCAGGATGCCGGCAATGCCGGCAAAGACTCCTGCTAGCGCAAAGGCCAGACTGATGGTTTTTTCTGTATGGATACCCATGAGCCGGGCGGCGGATGGATTCTGTGCGATGGCCTGGAGTGCTTTGCCGATTTTGGTGTAACGCATCACTAACGCTAAGCCGAGCGCAATACTAAAGCCAACAATTGGAATCAGAATTTGTAAAAAGGAAATGCGGAGTCCCGCCAGATCAAACCCCATTTGTAAAAGGGGGGAAGACATGCCGCGCGGATCTTTGCCAAAAGTAAACAGGACAATATTTTCCAGTATCAGCCCGAGTGCAACCGTGGCCATCAGCCACGCATCGGAGTGACGCTTGACGAAAGGACGCACAGCGACAAGCTCAACCAGTCCGCTCCATAGCCCGCACATTATCAAGGCGAGTGGTATAGCGATCCAGGCCGACAAGCCCGACTGGTTGACCATGCTGAAAGTCAGCACCGCACCCAGCATCAGGCAGGAGCCTTGTGCAAAGTTGACCGTCCTCGAGATCGCATAGGTTGTGTAAAACCCAAGGGCAGTCAGACCATACATACTTCCGATCCCTGCGCCGGTAATTAGCGCAGAAATCAGTTCATTGATACCCATGATTGTTATTTGACCGGAACGATCTTGCCGCCGTCATAACGAACCATCACGTAGTCGGTCGGTGAGAGTGCTTCGTGAGCGGCCGTTGCGAAAGGCTTGTCATATTTTTTGATCAAACCCTGATAGCTTTCAATCTGCTCGAGCGCAGCACGGATGGCATCACCATCGGTACTTTTAGCTTTTTCGATCGCAAGCGCTAGTAGATTCATGGCATCGTAGGCGTTTGCAGTGCCCACAGGTGCGATGACATCGGCTGGGGTTTTAACGCCGTAACGCTTGGCGAGTTCGCTAAATACTTTTTCTGAGACAGGGGTTGGAGTTGAAAAGAAACTATAGGTCTGGATGAAATGGACGTCTCCTGCGGTAGGTCCCACGAGCTCGTCAAAGCGTCCGCCAGAAATACCCCAGTGCGATACGACAGGCACAGTCCAGCCCATACGTTCGCGTGATTTCATCATTTGTGCGCCAGGCGCTGCATTGGCGACCAGGATGATTGCATCGGCACCTGCATTTTTGAGGCGACCCAGTTGAGGTGTCACATCCACATCGCTTTGCTCTAGCTTTTCCACGCCAGCCAGTGTGATTCCTGCTGCGGCTGCGGCGGCTTTTAGGCCCTTCTCATTTGACTCACCCCACGGGTTGTTGACTAAGACAAGACCAGGTTTTTTTGAATTGTATTTTTTCATCGCGTATTCGATCAGCGCGATATCGACGAGGTCGTCTTGTGCGGAAACACGGAATACGTAGTTAGGTGTCGCGCCATTCTTAGTAATGTTGGTGCCCGCCGCCCAAACGCCTAAAAATGGTTTTTTATTCTGGTTGGCAATCGGCACGATGGCAAGTGATACGGGTGTGTCGATGCCGCCGAACAAAGCCACTACTTTTTCACTCGAGATCAGTTCGCGGGCAGCCGTAACACCTTTAGGCGGGCTCGATTCATCGTCGCGCTTAACCAGTACAAATTTCTGACCACCCAGCACACCGCCTTTTGCATTGATCTCATCCATTGCGATGGTCAAACCACGGACAATTGACTCGCCCGATTGTGCGGACTGGCCAGTCAGTGCTGCAACCAGGCCGACCTTGATGTCTGCCGCCCGACCGAGGCTCGGAATCAATGCTGTTGTCAGCACAGAGGCCGCCATGCAAATACTCAGGACACGTTTGTTGTTCATCGCATGTATTCCAATAAAAATTGTCGCAAGGAGATTTTGGTTAGCTAATCAGATCTGCACATCGGCATGGTTCTTGCATGAACCGCTACATCAGGGCAAGAGCCTTCAATTTTTTTGTTCAGTCTTCGCATATCTGGGAGTCCAATCGTGCCGCAGAATATTCCGCTTCTTGATCTTTCGCCTTTATATCAATCGAGTCGTGACACGACAGAATTTAAGCAATTGTTATGCCAGATTGATGAGGCACTCCGTACAACGGGCTTTCTGTGCATAAAAGGCACACCCGTAAGCACTGAAATGGTGCGTGACGCACAAAATACGGCTTTAGCGTTTTTTGATCAGTCGATTGACGAGAAAACTCTCGTGAAGGCAGTCAAGCATGCAAACCGTGGGTATACAGGTCTGGCAGAGTTGGGTCTCTCGTATTCCATGGATGCAGATGACTTAAAAAAGGATCGTCAATCACCGCCTGATTTATTTGAGAGATACCGGATCGGACCTGTAGAGCAGTTCGGTGCTGCCGTCATGCAACCTTTCGCCAATGGCGCCTACGCACCCAATATATGGCCAGAGGCACCCGCGTCCTTTGCTCCTGTCATGCAAGACTATTACCTCAGGATGAATAGGCTATCTCAGGACTTGCTGGAGTTGTTCGCGCTTGTGCTTGGGCTGCCTGAGCAATGGTTTGCTGACAAGGTGGATCGCAGCATGGCCTCGCTTGCGATCAATCACTACCCCGCACAGCTCGAACCGCCCCTGCCAGGTCAATTGCGCGCAGGCCCACATACCGATTACGGTACGGTCACCATTGTGGCGCCTACCGCAGCGCCAGGCGGCTTACAAACGCGCACTAAAGGAGGGCAATGGGAGGACGTTCAGGTGGAGCCCGGTACATTTGTTGTCAATATCGGTGACATGATGGCTCAGTGGACCAATGATAAATGGGTCTCGACTGTTCATCGTGTGGTTAATCCTCAGTTGGACTCGGGTTTGGCTGGGCGTCGTCTGTCTCTGGTGTTTTTTCATCAACCTAATCCAGATGCGGTGATCGACTGCATTCCGACCTGTATTACAAAGGAGGCACCTAAAAAGTATGACTCGGTCATTGCGGGCGAATACATTTCAGCCAAAATTAACCGGCATTTCAAAAGCTACCTGGCGGCATAAGGGAACAGCGATAGATCTAAAATGCGCTGTGAACAATCAAGCCGGATCTTTAGGCGAGGATACGCTCAAACAAATCGCAACAAGTCTGGGCATTAGCGGGCAAGATATCGTTCATCATCAATGAATCGACAATGGCCCTGGCTGGTGTGCCCGAGGATCCAGTCACGGGTAGTTTGAACGCTGGCTTGGCCGTATGGTTAATTTCTGCAGGCCTTGCCAAGCCGAATTATGTGGCGTCTCAGGGCACTGCTCTAAAGCGAAAAGGTCGAGTCTTCATTGATGGGGTGGGTAACGATATCTGGGTGGGTGGACATACCGCGATCTGCATCGAGAGAACAGTAAGTATTTAGTATTTTGCTCCTGCGCTTGTGATAAAAACGTATCTATAACAAAGATACTGGAGACAAGATGCAACGCTTTACTCAAATTGCATGCATAAAAATCGTGCGTGCCACGCTGACTCAACTAATTGCGATGCTGGTTTTGTCAATGACGACGATGGTCTGCGCGCAAGAGACTTACCCCTCGCGCCCCATCACGATTGTGGTGCCGTCCCCTGCAGGAAACGTAAACGATGCGGTGGCACGATTGATTGGTCAGGAGTTAACCAAGGTATGGAATCAACCCATCGTCATTGAAAATAAGGCTGGAGCAGGAACAACAACGGGTACTAATTACGTCGCGCGTGGACCGAAAGACGGATACACCGTTTTGCTGACGTTTACGGCACATGTGCAAAACCCATCGCTTTATTCCTCACTAGGTTATGACCCGATTAAGGATTTTGAGCCGGTGAGTGAGGTTGCGGCATCTTCTGTCATTTTGGCTGTCTCTCCAGACTACCCTTATAAAACCTTGCCCGAGATTGTCAAACAGATAAAAGCTTCACCTACCCCAGTACCCTATGGCTCTTACGGCAATGGTACGACCGGTCACTTAATGGGGGAGTTATTTGTTCGGGAGGCGGGTCTGAAGATGGATCATGTTGCCTATAAAGGTGGCGCACCACTCGCGACAGACTTAGCCGCTGGGCATGTCAAAATTGGCTTTATCGCAGTCGGTACCGCCATGCCATTGCTTAGTGCGAAAAAAATTATCCCTGTGGCGATCGCAGGAGAAAAGCGTTCTGATCTGATGCCTGATGTTCCGACTTTTCTTGAACTTGGCTACAAAGGCTTTGAACCGGAAGCCTGGATGGGGTTGTTGTTTCCCGCAGGTGTACCTAAAGAGCGTGTCATAGCGTTGTCAAAAGAAGTCGCACGTATCGTACGCATTCCTGAGATCGACAAACGCATGCGTGAGCTTAATCTCGTGCCAATTGGCAACACACCAGAGCAATTTGCCAAGGTGATTAAAGATGACTATGAAAAATGGGCAGCCATCATCAAGCAAGCAGGGATCAGGCTTGATTAATCACTATCAGGCATTGCTCTGCACACACTACGGTGACTGGCGCGAACTGCAAATCACGCAACTCGTGCGCCAACCTCTCAAATCCGGTGAGGTAAGGATACGTGTGCGTCATGCTGGCGTTGGCTTTGCGGTCAGCCTGTTTGTTTCAGGAAAATATCAACGCAAACCGCCCTTGCCCTTTACCCCGGGCACCGAAGCTGCAGGTGAAATCCTTGAGCTTGGACCAAACGTCGCGCATTTATCTGTTGGGCAGCGTGTCATGGCCGCTCTTGATTGGGGAGCCTTTGGTCAGGAGGTCGTCACGCAAGCGGATACGGTCTATGGTTTGCCAGATAACATCGCTTTGGCTGATGCGGCGGCACTGCCGATTACCTATGGGACAGTATGGTCAAGTCTTGAGTGGGGGGCATCGCTTAAACCTGGTGAGGTTTTATTGGTGCATGGGGCGAGTGGTTCTCTTGGGATGGCTGCTGTCCAAATTGGCCGTTTGATGGGAGCGACTGTCATTGCGACTGCAAGTAGTGATGCCAAGCGCGAGGCCGCGATTAAAAACGGTGCGCACCACACCTTGCCAAGCGATGCCACGCAGTTGGTAGAGCAAATAAAAATACTCTGTCCACAGGGCGGCGTTGATGTCGTCTTTGATCCGGTTGGTGGTGATTTGTTTGATGCCTCGGTGCGTTGTTGTGCTCCGCAGTCACGCATGCTTGTAATCGGCTATGCAGGCGGACGAATACCTGAAATAAAAACAAATCTATTACTTGTTAAAAACATTTCGTTGATTGGCTTTAATTATGGTCTGTACATAGGCTGGGGTCGAACCGATGAGCGTAAAAAATTTTCTCCGCGTGTACGTGCCATGATTGATAAACTACTGACAGCATTGAGTCGAGAAGAAATGCCATTACCTATAACGCAACGATTTGCCTTCAGTCAATGGGAGCAGGCGATTGATACCACCCTGTCGCGCCGCGTAATTGGCAAAGTAATTCTGGACCTACCTTGAATGAATAATGAGCCGATGTTAAACGGACTGACTA
>CAIPID010000423.1 GCA_903865015.1 uncultured beta proteobacterium
AGGCAGTGTTGCCATGAGGGTTTTACCCTCACCGGTACGCATCTCAGCGATTTTCCCGCTGTGCAATACCATGCCACCGACCAGCTGCATATCAAAGTGGCGCATACCGAATACACGCTTACCCGCTTCGCGTACAACTGCGAAAGCCTCAGGCAACAGCTGATCCAGCGTTGCACCGGTGCTCAGTCTTTCGCGAAAAGCAATCGTCTGACCACGTAATGCCTCGTCAGACAACGCTTGCATCTGAGGCTCAAGCGCATTGATTTGCAGCACTTGACGGCGTAATTGTTTAAGCAACCGATCGTTACGGGTGCCAAAGATTTTTTTAAGCAGAGAAAACATGCGTATCAGACCCAAGCAAGCCCATGTTGATATTCACGAGCCCGCATCTAAAAGGGTTAAGGCAAAATGCTGCCAATAAGCCATAGAGTTTAACGCAGCCGGGGGCGCCACGTCACTGATGGCGAGGTTGCGACGCTCTGAATGCCCGGGGGAAGCGTAATTAAGGGCTGTCCAGCCAAAAAAGCTCTTGGATCCAGTGCTTTATCGTCGCGCCTGACCTCAAAATGCAGGTGTGGCCCGGTAGACAAGCCCGTTGATCCGACGCGGGCAATCAGCTGACCACGGGTAACGAGCTCCCCCTCTTTCACAAGGATAACTTTAGCGTGCGCATAACGTGTGATCAGTCCTTCCCCGTGATCGATTTCAACCATGTTGCCATAGCCGCTATGCACCGTCACAGTTCGGACCACGCCGCCCGTTGCCGCACGGATGGGTGTTCCCGGTGGCGCGCTGAAATCCAGTCCCTCATGTCGGCTCATCTGACCGTTAAAGGGATTACGCCGCCAGCCATAAGACGAACTTAAATAGGGATACGACTCTATCGGCATGGCCGTGGGCAGTTTGGCCATACTGGCGGCCTGCTGCGTCAAGGTCATATCAAGTAGTGATAAATAATCATTCTGGCGAGCCAGATTAGCCTGAATAATATTGATCTGACGCTCAAGCTCGGTTGCCGGCGTTTGACCAGCCTGTGCTTCGTTGGAGGCAAACACGTCGTCAAGCACGAACGTGGCCTCGGGCAATTCGCTAGTTGTCGATACATTGCTATCTGGCAAACCGGCGACCTGCGCCACACGACGACCCAAACCATCGAGCTTGACCACACTTGCCTGCAACTCACCGACACGCGCTGCTAACGCTTGCATTGCGTGATTATCTGAACTGTTACTTGAGAGGCCCTGAGACCAAACCATACCGTGGGGCTGGGTTTCCGGCTGGACACTCCAAATGATGCGCTGAATGCTTGCACCCGCGGCCATTGCGACGGCGAGCATGATCACCATACAAACGATTAACCAACCCGCACTGAGTGAAAGGATTTCCTGTTGCCCCGGCTTGGACGGCATAATGATCAACTTCATATCGTACTATTCCTTAAATGGCCACTTTCCCACCCCGTTCATCGCGATCCAGCGCAAAATCAGGTAGCTCCCATTTGATTGGGTGGCTAGGAAACGACACGCAAGCGGCAAGCGTGCTTGCTACCGCGCAATTACATCTGAAAATCCGTGCGGCGGTTTCGGCAGCGCTGCCCGGGCCAATGCGTGGTGCCTTTGATGTAGTCAAAATTGAAAATAATGCCCTGACTCTTACCGTTTCGAGTGCCGCATTCGCTGCAAAGTTCCGTCAACTTGCACCGCGCGTGACCGCGCACATCAATTCACTCGGCTGGAATATGACAGAAATCAAGCTACGGGTTCAAGGAGGGATCGGACTCGCTCCAGTGGTTAAACCCCCACGTGAAGCGAGGCTTCTGGATCGTCAGGATTTAAAAGCGTTTGAAGACCTGAATCAACAACTCAGACCTGGGCCTTTGGCAGATGCGGTCTCAAAACTGCTACGGCACCATCAAGCCTCTCATCGTGCGTTGAACGAAGGGTCAATCAGGCAAGCTTCCACTCATGCTGGAACGCCTGAGGCGCCTCCGACTGAGAAGAATAAGTAACCAGCTCCCAGGCATCCTGCTGGGCCAACAACTCACGGGCCAGCTGGTTGTTGAGTGCATGACCTGATTTGCATGCGACATAACGCGCGACCAGCGGTTTACCGATCAAATACAAATCACCAACCGCATCCAATATTTTGTGTTTAACGAACTCGTCGTCATAGCGCAATCCATCGGTGTTAAGCACGCGGTACTCATCCATGACGATTGCATTATCCAGGCTGCCACCTCGGGCCAGTCCCATTGAGCGCAAAGCCTCGACTTCATTCACAAAGCCAAAGGTCCTCGCGCGCGCGATTTCTTTGACATAAGAATTAGCCGCAAAATCGATTTCCGCAAAGCTCGCTGTTGAATCAATCGCCGGGTGTTTAAAATCAATTGAAAACGCAAGGGAAAAACCATCATGCGGTTCGAGACGTGCCCATTTGGCTTGATCGCCCTCGCCTTCACGTACTTCGATGGTTTTGAGGACTCGTAAAAACTGTTTAGGGCGGGCCTGCTCCTGTATACCGGCAGAACGCAGCAGATATACAAACGTAGCGGCACTACCATCCATGATCGGCACTTCTTCTGCGGTCAGATCGACGTGCAGGTTATCAATCCCTAAACCTGCAAGTGCGGACATCAGATGCTCAACCGTCGATACACGCACATCGCCCACCTGGAGTACAGAGGCCATGCGAGTATCCGATACCATCGCAGCCTGAGCGGGCAGATCGACGACCTCGGGCAAGTCGACCCGATGAAAGACAATGCCCGTACCTGGTGCAGCGGGACGCAGCGTCAACTCAACACGGCGGCCTGAATGCAAGCCGACACCGGTGGTCTTGACGAGGTTTTTGATTGTACGTTGCTGAAACATAAGGATATTGTACCGCTTTTGACAATAATTGTTGCACTGCGATTCTCGCAGACGACAATGCACTCGGGCTGGGGAACCCGAGTGCATACCTGAAGCTTCGTGATGAAACTCCAGATGAGGGAGGCACCACAGAAAACCAAATATTTATTTAAAAATACTTAGCTCTCTGTCAAACCTTAGTCTGCCTGACGACGCAAGAAAGCAGGAATGTCATAGTGTTCCATACCGGCGGTCTCCAGCGCACGCACTTGCTGCGAAGCGTTAGAACGTGGGTTACGGATCACTGAAGGCACACCATAATCAGGAGCATTACCATTAGCAACAGGCATATTGTCTGTACCTGTACGCTGCATTTCAACCTGAGCTAGTTCAGGAACCAATTGAGGACGGCTCTGAGCGCGGCCCAGGCCCGTTGCCACAACAGTCACGCGCAGGTTGTCACCCATTGCGTCGTCATAAGCCGTACCGAAAATCACAGTCGCATCATCCGAAGCAAAGCTACGGATGTGATCCATGATTGCGCGGGTCTCTTTCATTTTCAGCGTGCTACTTGCTGTAATGTTAACCAAAACACCGCGCGCGCCATTAAGATCAACGCCTTCGAGCAGTGGGCAGGCAACTGCTTGCTCTGCTGCGAGTTTGGCGCGATCCGGGCCGCTGGCAACAGCGGTGCCCATCATGGCCTGACCCTGCTCGCCCATGATCGTTTTCACGTCTTCGAAGTCGACGTTCACGTTACCTTCAACGTTGATGATTTCAGCGATACCAGCACACGCGTTGTGCAGGACATCATCGGCAGCCTTGAAACAATCTGCCTGCGTAGCATCCTCATCCATCAGATCGTAGAGGTTTTCGTTCAACACAACGATCAGTGAGTGAACGTGTTTGGATAGCTCACTAATGCCGTCTTCTGACATTTTCAGGCGCTTATTGCCTTCGAATGTAAAAGGTTTGGTGACAACACCAACGGTCAGAATACCTAGTTCTTTTGCGAC
>CAIPID010000424.1 GCA_903865015.1 uncultured beta proteobacterium
ACTCATGAAGCCTTCAAGAATCCAAACTGCGAGGGGCACGTTAAATACCAGGTGTGCAAGTGCAACGCCCAAGTGTGTATCCATCAATCCTACTGCTGTATACAGCTGAAAAAATGGCAATAGAAATACCGCAGCAGGTGTCATACGATTGGTTAAAAGCCAGAAAAAAACATGCTTGTCACCAATAAACTGATAACGCGAAAATGCATACGCTGCAGGCAAAGCAACAGTCAGGGAAATCACCACATTAATCGCTACATAAATAAGCGAGTTGATGTAGCCGGAATACCAAGACACATCGGTGAATATAGTCTTGTAATTATTCCAGGTAAATGATTGAGGAAAAAAGGAAAAGCTAGAGAGGATTTCTTCATTTGTCTTGAACGACATATTGATCATCCAATAGATGGGCAATATGGCAAACACAAGATACAAAATCAAAAATAGAGTGCGCTTCTGAAAAGGAAACTTACTTATTGTGTTATTCATGCATCGCATCCTTGTCAGAAGTACCGACACGCTGCATCCAGTTATACAGAATGAAGCAGAGCAGCAAGATTATCAAAAAATAAATCAGTGAAAATGCTGCTGCGGGTCCCAGGTCAAACTGCCCAACGGCTTTTTGAGTCAGGTACTGACTTAAAAATGTTGTCGCATTTCCAGGGCCTCCCCCTGTAAGAACAAATGGCTCGGTATAGATCATGAAACTATCCATAAAACGCAGCAGCACGGCAATCATCAAAACGCCACGCATCTTAGGCAGCTGAATGTAACGAAACACAGCAAACTTGCTTGCACCGTCAATTTGTGCAGCCTGATAGTAAGCATCGGGTATTGAGCGCAAACCTGCATAACAAAGCAGCGCCACTAATGGGGTCCAGTGCCAGACATCCATCACTAGCACCGTGAGCCACGCGTCAATCGAGTTGCCGGTGTAGTTGTAATCAACGCCAAGCCTCAACAGCATGACGCCCAGCAGACCAATATCACTTCGGCCAAAAATCTGCCAAATCGTGCCAACAACGTTCCAGGGAATAAGCAAGGACAAAGCAACGATTACCAGCACGGCCGACGCTCGCCAAGTCTTTGCTGGCATAGAAAGGGCAAGCATAATACCCAAAGGGATTTCAACAATAAGCACAGAAAACGAAAAAACCAGTTGCCGCCAGAGCGCTTCGTGCAAATCTGTATCTCGCATCACAGCAGCAAACCATTCGGTGCCGACAAATACACGACGCTCCGGTGAAATAATGTCCTGTACAGAATAATTAACAACAGTCATTAGAGGCAAAACGGCAGAGAATGCCACACAGAGCATAACGGGCAAGATTAAAAACCATGCCTTTTGATTGACTGGTTTCATGCAATCATCTCCTCGTTTTTATAGAAACGCGTATGGGTTCCCATTATTTTGAACCAGGTTGTATCACCCACAGCGGGAACTTGTGTTTCAGCACTAAACCGCGCACGAATAATCGTCGGTGAGCTACCTTCATTGCTGTCAGCAAGGCAAGCCGTAATCACCCAGTGCGTACCTACGTCCTGCACTCTGGTTACATGGACCGGCAGTGCATCAGATTGATGCGCATGCGCGAGCTCGACGTATTCCGGACGCACGCCCAACACAAAGTCACCTTTATCGCTAAGTCCTGCCTGGAGAGCCTGCACAGGAATGTCGAAAGTTTGGTTGCCGATGATAATTTGCTGGTTTTGACAATATACCGGTAAAAAATTCATGCCAGGCGAGCCAATGAAATTGCCTACAAACATGTGTTGTGGTCGCTCAAACAATTGATCAGCCGATCCAGTTTGTACAGCGCGCCCACGGGTCATCACAACTATTTCCTCGGCAAACGTCAAGGCTTCGATTTGATCATGCGTGACGTAAATAAGTGTGAGCTTAAGCTCATGATGAATCTGTTTGAGTTTGCGCCTTAATTGCCATTTCAGATGCGGATCAATTACAGTCAGTGGTTCGTCAAATAGCACTGCAGAAACATCTTCTCTCACCAGCCCACGCCCAAGCGAAATTTTTTGTTTAGCATCGGCAGACAAACCGGCTGCGCGCTGATTGAGTTGATGACTGATTTCAAGCATTTCTGCGATCTGCCCCACGCGTTTTGCGATATGGCCGCTCGCAACTCCTCTATTAAGTAAAGGAAATGCCAAGTTTTCCGCCACAGTCATCGTGTCGTATATCACTGGAAACTGAAATACCTGAGCTATATTTCGCTGTTGAGGCGTCATGACTGTCACATCACGCCCACCAAAACTAACTGTGCCATGTGATGGACGCACCAGACCTGAAATGATGTTTAGCATGGTTGTCTTGCCGCACCCAGACGGGCCAAGCAATGCATAAGCACCACCATCTCGGAATGTCATTTTGAGCGGCATCAACGCATAATCAGCATCAGATTGTGGGTTGGGGCGATAGGCGTGCGCAAGATCTAAATCTATTTGTGCCATATCAAACCCCTGACTCAAAAGCTGACATATGACTGTTTGGTGAAATCTTTAATGTCCCCAGCTCATCAAATACGTAAGCATGTTCTGCATTCAGGTACAAATGAATGGTCAAACCAATTTCAAAATAATGAACGCCCGTTAGTTGAGCAACGACATTACCCAATGCTGTACGCACATGTAAAAAAGTGTCTGAACCTGAAATTTCGGCGAGCTCAACCGTGCCATTAATACGCAAATCACCTGGGCGCTCCTGTACCCGTAAGGCATTCGCGCGCAAACCCAGTGACATCGAAGCACCAGGCAATTGTCTTGTGCGGACACTTAGTTTGATATCGTGACCTAAATTCAGGTGGTTCCCATCAGAGGTAACGTGCGCGGCAATTAAATTTATCGGAGGATCACTAAACGCTCTGGCAACCTGCAATGAAGCGGGCTGATGAAAAACATGCGGGGTTAGTCCATATTGCAAAAGTCGTCCTGCATTGATCACCGCAGTGTATCCACCAATTAACAGCGCCTCACTCGGCTCCGTTGTGGCATAAACCACAGTCGATTCACTATTTGAGAAAATTTGCGTTAACTCATCACGCAATTCCTCTCTAAGCTTGTAATCCAGATTAACCAGCGGCTCATCGAGCAGTATTAATGGCGCACGCTTAGCCAAAGCGCGCGCCAAAGCGACACGCTGCTGCTGTCCACCAGAAAGCTCTGCTGGTAAACGCTCTAAAAGAGCATCAATATGTAATCTCGATGCGAGCGCGTTAACCTGTGCTTGAATATTTTTTTCACGCCTCAAGCGCAAGGGCGAGGCAATGTTTTCAAACACGGTCATCGAAGGATAGTTGATGAACTGCTGATAGACCATTGCCACGTTTCTTTTGCGCACAGTCAATCCCGTGACATCTTGGTCATCTACAAAAATCTTTCCCGACGTTGGTGGCTCCAGTCCAGCCATCAGTCTCATCAAGGTCGTTTTACCAGCCAACGTTGCCCCAAGCAATACGTTAACGGTATTGGGCTGCAAATCAATGCTCAGCGGATAGAGATGTTGCTCACTACCGACTCGTTTTTCTATTTTTTGTAATGTCAGGCGCATTGCTCGCCTACTCCTTTTCGACTAAACCACTGCGCCACCGCTTCGCGCTCCGATGTGGTCATATGTAACCCAAGTTTGGTCCGACGCCAGAGCACATCATCAGCACAGCGGGCCCATTCATAAGTTATTAAGTACTTTAGTTCAATATCGTACAGGCTAGGCGCGATGCACTCACCTAAGTCAGCTATTTTTGAGGCTTCGCTCAGCATCAAGTTAAGCCGAGTGCCATATGTGCGAGCATACCGGAGGCAAAGACTCTCGGGTAACCAGGCAAATTGCTTACGTGTATTGGCAACAAACGTTTCAAAATCCTGTACGGGATTTTTTGACATCGTTGATGCAATCCCAATATCTCCCCCTGGCAGTGCGGCACAATCCGTCCAGGAAGGCGCATCATTTTGCAAGTAAGGCGCAAGCATTCCTACCGCCTGTTCTGCCAGTTTTCGATAAGTCGTGATTTTGCCTCCCCAAACCGACATCAAGGGTGCCATAGCTGTATCAAGGTCTAGTCTGTAATCTCTTGTAACAGCCGCGGGATTTCCCGACGCATCATCGAGCAGTGGCCTGACGCCTGAATAGCTCCACACCACGTCTGCTGGTTTAATCACTTTATTAAAATAACGTCCGACCTGCTCACACATATAGGCACACTCCTTTACGTCCATTGCCGCCGCACCAATATCTCCCTTGTGTTCTACATCAGTCGTTCCAATCAAGGTGAAATCGGTTTCATACGGAATTGCAAAAGTAATGCGTCGATCCGTATTCTGAAAAATATAAGCCATGTCATGTGTAAACATTTTTTTTACAACAAGATGACTACCTTTGACCAATCTCAATGATCTCGTCTCTGCGCGATGTGCATTCTCCTGCAGAAATTTTGCCGCCCATGGACCTGCTGCATTGACAAGAGCTCGGGCCTTGATCTGAATTGGCCGAGCGACTTTTTCGCTACCTTGTTGTGTAACGCCAACGCACGGTTGTAAAGTGATCTGCCAGTAATCCTTCGTACGGTTAGCGTCGACGCATGTAGTTTGCGTCAAAATCGTTGCCCCGCGCTCATGTGCATCGAGCGCATTGAGTACCACTAGCCTCGCGTCGTCAACCCAGCCATCCGAATAAACAAAACCAGTTTTATATTTTGGCTGAAGCGCTTGGCCTGCAGGATTGCTTTGCAAATTAATTGTTTGCGAACCGAATAATATTTTGCGCTTAGCGAGGTGATCATAAAGAAACAAGCCCAGCCGGATCATCCAGGCGGGGCGCATGCCATTATCATGAGGCATGACAAATCGCAAAGGCCACATAATATGCGGAGCCGTGCACAGCAATACTTCTCTTTCTTGTAATGCTTTGCGTACCAATCCAAACTCAAAATGCTCTAAATAACGTAATCCACCATGAATTAACTTAGTTGATGCAGAAGACGTGTGAGAGGCGAGATCGTTTTGCTCACACAACAAAACCGAAAGCCCACGCCCCGCCAAGTCGCGCGCAATACCGGCTCCATTTATGCCTCCGCCAATCACCACAACGTCAAACTCTGTTCGCATTTGTACTTTTGTGTTCTTTATTGTTCGTATGTATTTATAAGCTGAATATTTATCTTAGCGTTATGAGTAATTACCCGCGATATTGTTCTTTTTTATTTTTTTAAGCTATGGTTCAAATGTTTGAAATTGTTTCAAATTACATATCTTTTAGACTTTGCAACCATCATGACGCCTAATCCAAGACAATTGCAATTGATCGAATCGGTTCAGTCGCTAGGTTCTGCTTCCGTCGAAATGCTGGCAGATCGTTTTGAGGTCACGCTGCAAACGGTCAGGAGAGATGTCAAATTACTTGCTGCGGCAGGGTTTTTAGTCCGGTTTCATGGAGGGGTACGCGCACTAAGCTCAACCACAGAAAACATTGCGTACCGCAAGCGACAAATCCTGAACGCTCAAGCCAAGCAACGGATTGCACGATCAGTCGCCAACGCGATCCCAGACGGGTGCTCGCTCATTCTGAACATTGGCACGACCACGGAGGCGGTTGCGCAAGAGTTGTTAAACCGCAAAGGGTTGCGCGTGATCACCAACAATTTAAATGTCGCGGCCATTCTTTCTGACAATGCAGACTGCGAAGTGATCGTCGCCGGTGGTGTGGTTCGTTCAAGAGATCGAGGGATTGTTGGCGAAGCTACTGTCGAATTCATCAAACAATTCAAAGTAGATATTGGACTCATTGGGATTTCCTCCATCGAAGCCGACGGGACCCTAAGAGACTTTGATTATCGCGAAGTAAAAGTTTCCCGCGCAATCATCAAACACTCTCGCCAGGTGTGGCTAGCAGCGGACAGCAGCAAATTTAACCGCCCGGCCATGGTAGAACTCGGTCACGTGAACGAACTAGACCGGTTTTTTACTGATAAGACACCACCAGAGCCTTTTACTAAATTATTTGAAAATGCTGGACTCCAGTGCGATATCGCACAGGCTGATGTTTAATCTCTCGCTGACCGGCTTTTTAGAATCCAGTTTTGACATCGACAATTTTTAGTCTGTCAAAACTGAGATCTCCGTACTTGAAACCGTCATATCTTTCACTTGATGTTATGCAAAAGAATCGGCACACACAGTCCTAATACGCTCATGCACATCGTCGCCAAGCCACCTCCGATCCAAAGAATGTACTTATGAGAATTTGTCAAAACCTTATTGGAGCTGGTCAAGGTGGCAATATCAGCACGCAAAGTCGAAAACTCCTTTTTACATCCTTCCATCGTGGTTTTTAGACTGGTGATTTCCGCAGTGATTCGGATTTCAACTTGAGTGATTTTTTCGTCGAGAAGATCGGTCTTTACCTCAAGCAGATCTGTTTTTGCCTCAAGACGATCGAACTGCGTCGACAGCCGATCTGTCTTTTGTTCTAGGCGATCCGTCTTTTGTTCTAGGCGATCCGTCTTTTGTTCCAGGCGATCTGTCTTAACCTCAAGCTGATCTATCTGGGCTTTAACTTCATTACTTAACACTATAAAGTCAGCCTTTGTTGCGTACTGCTCATGCTCTTGCTCATACACGCCTTGCAGCACCTGCGCGTGCACCTCCGCTTGCTCTCTGGGCACTCCTGCATCGACGAGTCTAGTCGCGTAAGACAAAGAATTAAACATACTCATCAAAAGTCCTTCAAACATTTTTGACTAGGAAATTTTTCCTATACCAAGAAGTTTGAACTTCCTAAAATTAAAATCAATAGGATTTGAAAAACTATTACACATTCTTACAAACAAACTCTGGCTTGATTCATAGCCGGAATCGTTTGCATGAGAAAGTAAGACGAGTAAACAGTTTTTTTCAGCAGGAAATATATAGATCGAGACAAATTAACGCAAAAGGTCTATAAAACACCTACAAACAAAAAAATAAAAGCAATCGGAGACTATTGCCATGCTGTGGGTCAAAACCTTTTTATTAATACTGCTTTTATGTTCCATCCCGACATCCGCATTATTAGCGCAAGATAACTTTCCACAGCATCCGATCAAAATGATCGTACCTTACCCTCCGGGCGGCACTACCGACGTCATCGCACGCAATATTGCCCAAGCACTATCAGAGAAACTAGGCATCTCTGTGATTATCGAAAACAAAGCAGGCGCGGCGGGTCTCATTGGTATGGCGGCCGTGGCTAAGGCTACGCCTGACGGCTACACTTTGCTGGTGAGTGATGCGAGTATCGCTACCGCCCCCAGTCTGTACAAAGCTATGACCTTTGATCCAGTCAAAGATCTCGTTGCCGTTTCATGGTTTGTGACGGTGCCGCATGTGATTGTTGTCAATACGAATAGTCAAATTCAATCGCTCAACGAATTGATTGCGTTGGCTAAAAGAGATCCTGAAAAACTCTATTTCAGCTCAGGTGGGATTGGCTCACCTCTGCATCTCGCGGGCGAGGCAGTCAGAACGTCTGCTGCCATACAGTGGGTACATGTGCCCTATAAAGGAGGTGGTCCCGCCATTCTCGCGGTCATGAGTGGCGATGCACAAGTTGCTGTACCATCTCTGCCCTCCGTTTTGCCACAGATCGAAGCAGGAAAGCTACGCGCACTCGCAGTGACGTCACCCAGGCGTGTGGAGACACTACCTGACGTGTCAAGTGTTGCAGAACTTGGTTATCCGAATGCTATCGCCATGGGCTGGATCGGCATACACGCTCCTGCAGGTACAGCGCCTAGCATCGTTCAAAACTTAGAGTCAGCCAGCGAGGCAATTTTGAAAGACCCTACTTTGCGCAAGCGACTAACAGAGCAAGGTGGCGATATTGTTAGTGACGCCTCTGCGCATGCTTATGCTCAGTTCGTTGCTGCACAAACTCAAGGCTGGGGAAAAGTTGTCAAAGCTGCAGATATCAAAGCTGAGTGAGTAGCGCAAAAACTATTCAATAACTAAGACATAATCGAACTAAAAAAAAATAAATCCCGGAGACAAGCGTTGAAAATCACCGCCATCACAGCAATCCCACTATCCTTTCGCCTGCCCGAAGGCAAAACCGTCACCATGGGGATTGGTAGCACCACCAAGCGCGACACCATCATCGTACGGGTCGAAACCTCTGAGGGCATTACCGGTTATGGCGAGGCACATCCTGGGCGCAGCCCGGGTGCTGTGGTAAGTATCATTCACAACACCCTCGCCCCCATGCTGATCGGCATGAAAGCCACCGATTGCGTAGGAGTTTGGCAACGCGTGCACCGCATGCAGTTATCCAGCCATGGCGTGGGCTCCGGCGCCTCGCTTGGCCTCTCTGGCATTGACATGGCGCTCTGGGACATCCGAGGCAAAGCCGCAAACATGCCTCTATATGAGTTACTGGGTGGCAGCAAAAAACGCATCCCTGCCTACGCGGGCGGAATTTCACTCGGCTACCAACCCAAAGAGTCTCTGGCCGAAGAAGCCCAAAGCTACATCGCACAAGGCTATCAAGCGATCAAACTCAGACTGGGTGACTCCGCGCGCGCGGACATCGAGCGGGTCAAGCATGTACGCAAGGTGATCGGCGATGAAATTGATATCCTCACCGATGCAAATACCGCCTACACCATGGATGATGCGCGACGCGTGCTGCCTGTACTGGCGGATATTCAGGCCGGCTGGTTAGAAGAACCTTTTTCTTGCAGTGATTTTCATTCATATCGCGAGGCCGCCAAAATTACCCCGCTCGTGCCGCTTGCTGCGGGCGAAAATCATTACGGTCGTTTTGAATTTGCCCAGTTACTTGAGGCAGGAGCGGTACAAATCTGGCAACCCGATCTATCCAAATGCGGCGGTATTACCGAAGGTCTGCGCATCGCAGCCATGGCCTCGGCTTATCGGATACCGATGAATACGCACAGCTCGGCAACAGGCATTAACCATGCAGCCACTATTCATTTCGCCGCGGCAATAGAAAACGCCGGCTACTTTGAGGCC
>CAIPID010000425.1 GCA_903865015.1 uncultured beta proteobacterium
ATAACCCTATGAAAAAAGTTAAAGAAAAACTTTTAACTTCATTTCTTTGAAAAAGAGCGCAAAGCAATGGGAGGAGTGGGGATGCAAAGCAGATCTATAGGCCGGATTCTGTACGCCAGATCTCTCTGGCTGGCAATCATTCCTCTGGGCACAGCATTGCTACTGCGCTCTAGCCACCTACCCGCATACTTGAGCGAGCCGCCCGTCGTGATCAGAGATCACACGCATGCCTATTTGGTGTTGCTCCGGGTAGAGGTTGCCGCGTTTCACCCTGCGCTGTCGGGTTTGAACAAGTCAAACCCATCATCACGGCTACACCGTAACGGAGTACACCCGAAGATGCACCCCCACCGCAGACTCGTCTCTGTGGCCCTAGTCCTCAACTGAGTCAAGCGCTTGCGCACCCGCTCAGCCGGACGGTCGTTAACCGTTACCCTGCCCTATGGAGTCCGGACCTTCCTCGATGCCAAATAGGCACCGCGACTGCCCAATCTGCTTTGCAGAGCTATTGTAAGGTGCATTTGTCAGACGTATTCGATAAATATATACGCCCACGCGAATACGTTGATCCCGATGTCCTGCGACAATAGAGGCCTACTGAATCTTTGCGCGTCAATGCGTCACCAAGCTACATCCATGTCTAATATCGCTTTAATCACCCTGAATAACGTCCATCTAGCCTTTGGGCACCATCCTTTGCTGGACGGTGCAGATCTCGCCATTCAATCAAATGAAAGAATTGGCCTCATCGGACGTAACGGCGCAGGCAAGTCCTCTCTGTTACGTCTGCTCGACGGACGCTCCCAACCAGATGATGGATCGATCTCCATGGCAGGGCACGTGCGCGTAGCCACCGTTGAGCAGGAGCCTGAACTGGATGAGACCCTCACAATCGAGCAAGCCGTCTTTGGCGAATACGATCCCGACGACGAAGACTGGCAGCGTGGCTCACGTGTCCGCGCACTGATCGACAAGCTTGGTCTACCCCCAGAAGCAATCGTTGGAACCCTGTCAGGAGGCATGCGCAAGAGGGTCGCACTGATCAGCGCAATGGCCAACGAACCTAACTTACTCTTGCTTGACGAACCGACCAACCACCTCGACCTCGAAGGCATTCAATGGCTTGAGGGCGCCTTGCGTCAATGGCCAGGAAGCGCCATCATCATCACGCACGACCGGCGCTTTCTTGACGCTGTTGCAACGCGCATTGTTGAACTTGATCGGGGACAGCTCCTGAGCTTTCCTGGCAACTTTTCTGAATGGCAAGTCCGTAAAGCACAGTGGCTAGAATCACAACGTCTTGAAAACGCCCGCTTCGACAAATTATTAGCGCAAGAAGAAATCTGGATCCGCAAGGGCGTTGAAGCGCGCCGCACGCGCAACGAAGGCCGAGTCAGACGCCTGGAGCAATTACGCGTTGAGCGTGCAGACAGGCGCGACCGTCAAGGTAACGTCAACCTCGCACTAGATGCTGGACAGCGCTCAGGAAAACTAGTCGCTGAATTAGAAAACGTCTCGATCTCCTTTGGTGATCATCACGTTGTGCGCGAGTACAGCACCACCATCGTGCGAGGTGATCGCATCGGCATCATCGGCCCCAACGGTGCGGGTAAGTCCACCATACTGAAAATCATACTCGGCACTCTTAGCCCCGACTCAGGTACAGTCAAGCTCGGCACTAATTTAAGCGTTGCCTATTTTGACCAGATGCGAAGCCAACTCGATGAGAACGCCACACTCGCTGACGTTATTAATCCAGGTAGCGAGTGGATAGAAATCGGCGGTGCAAAAAAACACGTCATGAGTTATCTCGGCGACTTCTTGTTCGCACCTGCGCGCGCGCACTCACCGGTCAGCAGCCTCTCCGGTGGCGAACGTGCTCGATTACTGCTTGCACGTTTATTTGCACGTCCAGCAAATATTCTTGTGCTTGACGAACCAACCAACGATCTCGACATCGAAACCTTGGAATTACTCGAAGAGCTACTCCAAGACTATCCTGGCACCGTTTTGCTGGTCAGTCACGATCGTACATTCCTTGATAACGTCGTCACACAAACCATTGCCAGCGAGGGCAACGGCTACTGGAAAGATTATGTCGGTGGTTATGCGGATTGGGAGCGTCAGCGCAAAGCGAGCAAAGGGCCTTCCGCGATTGCCAAACTTAAGTCAACTAGCGTGCCGCCAGTCAGTGCGTCTGCAGTGCAAATCACTGCAAAGATTATCGCGCAGGCACCCGTTGCAACAACAGCAAGTGTGAATGCGACAAACTCAGCATCTCCTGCAAAGGGACGTTCAACCAAACTAGCACCATGGGAAATCAAGGAACTTGAACAACTCCCACTCGATATCAATAAACTGGAACAAGAACAGGAGTCTCTTGTCACCCAGATGGGAGACAGTTCGATCTATAAAGACGACCCGAACAAGCTGCTCCAGATCCAGTCACGTCTGCAGGCAATCGAGGCGGAACTATCTAAAAACTTCGCCCGTTGGGAGTTACTAGAATCCAGGAACGCGTTGTAAACCCCAATAGGCCCGATCTTTCAGCCGAATTTCCAGCCCAGCGTCTCACCCGCAGCCAAAGGAACAATTGTTTCTTGGCCAAAGGAGAGCTCGGCTGGTATAACAAACGAGCCGCGATGCAAGCTTACGGTCTCGGTATTGCGCGGCAGACCATAAAAGTCTGGACCTCTCAAACTAGCAAAAGCCTCGAGACGATCGAGCTTGCCGGCCTGGTCAAAGGCTGTGGCATAGAGTTCCATCGCATGCAGGGCTGTATAGCAACCGGCACATCCACAAGAATTTTCTTTCAATCCCTTTGAATGCGGTGCGCTGTCCGTTCCAAGAAAAAATCTCGGACTATCACTTGTTGCCGCATCAAGTAATGCCTGTCTGTGCACTTCTCTTTTCAATATTGGCAAACAATAAAAGTGCGGGCGCACACCACCTTGAAAAATTGAATTACGGTTATAGAGCATGTGCTGAGGAGTCAGTGTCGCAGCAACCGGGCCCTCAGCATCTCTCACGTACTCAACACCGTCTTTAGTCGTGAGATGCTCAAACACCACGCGGAGTGCTGGAAAGGCTTTTCGCAATGGAATCATGACGCGGTCAATGAATAAGGCCTCACGATCAAACACATCTGCAGCAGGATCAGTTACTTCACCGTGCACCAGTAGCGGCAAACCAACACGCTGCATGGTCTCGAGTACTTTCGAACAACGACCCAACAAATCGGTTGCGCCGGCATCAGAGTTCGTCGTCGCACCCGCGGGATAAAGTTTCACAGCCACCGCCGCACCGGTTTCTTTTGCTCGAACGATTTCATCTGATGACGTGTTGTCAGTGAGATAAAGCGTCATAAGAGGCGTAAACGATCCTGCAGCGATACCAGCTTTCACCATAGCTTGCTTAATACGCGACGCATAGGCTTCTGCTAGTGCAACAGTGGTGACAGGAGGCTTAAGATTCGGCATGACAACGGCACGCGCAAACTGCCTTGCTGTATGTCCAATGACGGCCTCTAACGCCTCGCCATCGCGCAAATGCAGATGCCAGTCATCAGGTTTGATAATTGTGAGAGTTTGTATGGTCATATATAGAGTGTTTTATTTTCAGGCTTCTAGTGGCATGCTGCGTTCAACCAGTGCGGCAAACATCGCACTCCCCGTTGGAATCACTTCATCATTGAAATCAAACTTTGGGTTGTGAAGTAACTTTCCTGCTTCAGCACCACCCTGACCCAATCTGAAATACGCACCTGGTCGTTGTTTAAGCATGAATGAAAAATCCTCTGAACCCATAGAAGGAATCAGATTACGGACAACACGCTCAGCACCGAACAGGTCCGTTGCGACGTCAGCCAGAAAATTTGCTTGCTCAGTCGAATTAATTGTTGCCGGATAAGAGCGCTGGTAATCCAACTCCGCAGTCGCACCAAACGCATCTGCGATGGTTGCGATCAGCTTGCGCATACGTGACTCAACAATTTTTTGCACGTCATCACTAAAGGTCCTCACAGTCCCGATGAGTACGGCATGACTCGGAATCACGCTTGGTGCCGCCGCATTACCTGCCTGAATATGTCCAAGCGAAATGACGGCAGACTCAACAGGATGGATGTTTCTGGAAACGATTGTCTGCAGCGCAGTAATGATTTGTGCCGCGACGATGATCGGATCAATTGTTTGGTAAGGATGCGCTCCATGGCCGCCTCGCCCTTCAATTTTAATTTCAAAACGATCGGATGCCGCCATCATCGGGCCAGGATTAATCCCTATCACCCCCGCAGGCAAAGCGGGCCAATTATGCAGCGCATATATCGCATCGCACGGAAATTTTTCAAACAAACCATCCTCTAGCATCGCCTTGGCACCCCCCAACCCCTCTTCAGCAGGTTGAAATATAAAAATGGCGGTGCCATTGAAATTTTTATTTTCAGCAAGATACTTCGCTGTACCAAGCAATATCGCGGTATGGCCATCGTGGCCACAGGCATGCATCAATCCAGGCGTGGCCGAACAATGTGCAACATCGTTTTCTTCTATGATGGGTAGAGCATCCATATCTGCACGCAAACCAACCATTCGTCCAGAATCAGATCTTTTTCCACGCAAGACCCCAACTACACCGGTTTTACCGATACCCCGATGCACTTCAATGCCGAGCGCCTCGAGTGCGCCAGCGACAATGCCAGAAGTCCTGAGCTCCTTAAACCCCATTTCCGGGTTTGCATGCAAGTCTTTCCTCAAGGCCGTCAACTCTTGATGGAATTTATTTATTGATTCTAGGGGTGATCTTGGATACATGTTCGCCTTAAGGGTAAACGTGGTGATACAAAATAGTTTACTCCGCACACAAAATTGTTACATTTGAGGGGTATTCTTATAGGTATGACAATTTACTTTGTCTTTAATGCACATACACGTTATGCTGCGACCGAAGTGCATAATAATCCGTCTCACAAGGAGAGCCCGAATGGCCACTACCGCCAAACCAGCTGCTAAAAAAGTCGCTGTTAAAAAAACAGCAGAACGCAAGCCTAACGCTGCATTCATGAAACCCCTGACACCAAGCGCCACACTGGCTGCCGTCATTGGTGCGACACCTGTGCCACGCACAGAAGTCACCAAAAAAATCTGGGAATACATCAAAAAACACGATCTTCAGGATCCCGCAAACCGTCGCAACATCAATGCTGACGCATTGCTCAAGCCTCTGTTCGAAAAAGATCAGGTTTCAATGTTTGAACTGACTAAAATTGTCAGTGGGCACTTGAAATAAAGTCTGTTTATCCAGAATTTTTACTGGATATCATTACCGGCTCTACAAAAAAGGACACTTTCAAAAAGTGTCCTTTTTTATTTATTAAATTCTATTAAGCTTTAAATGCCGCTAGGGGAACGATTTTCTAACAAGTTGAGCCATCCTTTAATCAACCTGTAAAGCACCCACACACAAGTCGCTACAACGCCTATCCAGCCAATATAAATATACGTTGCCAGACCACTCAGCGCCAGCCACAACAAGCCCCACCAGAAAGTATGTGACAACCAGTCAAAGTGTGCCGCATAAAGCGTACCAGCCGCATCAGCACGCTTTACATACATCAAGACCATAGCAGCTATTGTAGCCATACCAAAAAAACCAGCTGTCGCGAGTCCAAGTGCGAACAAACCATATGCAACATTAGTAATAATTCGCAAATTGATTACTGTGTTTGTTTCAGATGTGGGCTCAGTCATCTCTATCACTCCGTTAAAAAAGCATGCAATCAATCTTACATGAGCATCATGTAATCACAAAGAAAATTCATTCGCTCAAAGACAAAACCCCGTAGCTGTTAGGCTACGGGGTTTTGAGGGGTAAGAGCTTGACAATGTCCTACTTTCACAGACGTACGTCCACTATCATCGGCGCTAAGGTGTTTCACGGTCCTGTTCGGGATGGGAAGGGGTGGGACCACCTCGCTATGGTCGTCAAGC